>JACPZX010000018.1 GCA_016195325.1 Acidobacteriota bacterium | reverse complement strand
AGAACCTTACCTGGGCTCGAACGACTGGTGGTAGTCCGTATGAAAGTATGGGCGACCTGCAAGGGAGCCAGCCGAGGTGCTGCATGGCTGTCGTCAGCTCGTGTCGTGAGATGTTGGGTTAAGTCCCGCAACGAGCGCAACCCTTGTTCCTAGTTGCCATCGGGTCATGCCGGGCACTCTAGGGAGACTGCCCCGGAAAACGGGGAGGAAGGTGGGGATGACGTCAAGTCATCATGGCCTTTATGCCCAGGGCTACACACGTGCTACAATGGACGGTACAAAGGGTCGCTAACCTGCGAGGGGGAGCCAATCCCAAAAAGCCGTTCTCAGTTCGGATTGCAGTCTGCAACTCGACTGCATGAAGTTGGAATCGCTAGTAATCGCGGATCAGCACGCCGCGGTGAATACGTTCCCGGGCCTTGTACACACCGCCCGTCACATCACGAAAGTCGGCTGCACCTGAAATTGCTGCGCTAACCCGCAAGGGAGGCAGGCACTTACGGTGTGGTCGATGATTGGGGTGAAGTCGTAACAAGGTAGCTGTAGGAGAACCTGTGGCTGGATCACCTCCTTTCTAGGAGACATTCGCGTGATGTCTTTTTCACTCGAATGATTCCAGGTCGATGGTGGTCACATGGATGGCCGCACCACTTAGTTTTGAGAGAACAAGCCCGAGGGTCGCCTTGACCTGTCGGGTTCGCCGCTCGGTCGCTTAACAGCTGGGCCACTGGCCCGAACACCGGCTGACGCTCCTTAGTCTGGGCCTATAGCTCAGTTGGTTAGAGCGCACGCCTGATAAGCGTGAGGTCGGTAGTTCAACTCTACCTAGGCCCACCAGTTATCCGTCAGCCTTCGACGGGAACGGCTGCGTCGATCGTGGTCGCGACGGGGAATTAGCTCAGCTGGGAGAGCGCCTGGTTTGCAACCAGGAGGTCACCGGTTCGAACCCGGTATTCTCCACCACGCAGTCCGAGCGGGATGTTCTCGAGGATTCCGAGCCGCCTGAAGCGCATGCGCGCCGACGGCGATCAGATACGGGAGGCGCTCATCAAGGAGCGTCCCTGAGGGTTCGGTCTTTGACATTGCGAGCATTGGGGTAGCAATGATTGCATTCGCTGAGAATGTGACTGCTGGTCAAGCTACTAAGGGCGTACGGTGGATGCCTTGGCGCAGGAAGGCGATGAAGGACGTGGCAAGCTGCGATAAGCCTCGGTGAGCCGCATACAGGCTTTGACCCGAGGATTTCCGAATGGGGCAACCGACCCGGAGTCATGTCCGGGAGTTCGTGCCTGAATCCATAGGGAACGATACGCGAACGGGGGGAAGTGAACCATCTCAGTACCCCCAGGAAGAGAAAGCAATAGCGATTCCCCGAGTAGCGGCGAGCGAAAAGGGAACAGCCCAAACCGTTGGAGCGTGATAGCTCGTGGGCGTTTCTCCGACGGTGTTGCGGGAGCGAGCGCGGTCCCCCCACGAGGGGGCCAGGAAGTTACAAACCAATCGGCTAGTCGAAGCATCTGGAAAGATGCGCGATACAGGGTAACAGCCCCGTAGACGAAAGCTGAATTGGCTTCCAGTTCGTTTCCCAAGTACCACGGGACACGAGAAACCCTGTGGGAATCCGGGAGGACCATCTTCCAAGGCTAAATACTCTCCTGCGACCGATAGTGAACAAGTACCGTGAGGGAAAGGTGAAAAGCACCCCTTTTAGGGGAGTGAAATAGTACCTGAAACCGTGCGTCTACAAGCAGTGGAAGGGCTATACCGCGGTTCGCCGCGGCACGCCCGACCGCGTGCCTTTTGCATAATGAGCCGGCTAGTTACTCTACGCAGCAAGGTTAAGCGATAAGCGAGCCGTAGCGAAAGCGAGTCTGAATAGGGCGTTCAGTTGCGTGGAGTAGACGCGAAGCTAGGTGATCTACCCCTGGCCAGGGTGAAACATGCGTAACAGCATGTGGAGGCCCGAACCAGTGTTGGTTGAAAACAACTTGGATGAGCTGGGGTTAGGGGTGAAAGGCTAATCAAACCTAGTTATTGCTCGTTCTCCCCGAAATAGCTTTAGGGCTAGCCTCGCCCGATTGTTGGCGGTGGTAGAGTACTCGATGGACTAGGGGGCTTAAAGGCCTACTGAATCCAACGAAACTCCGAATGCCGCCAACCTACAGGGCGGGAGTCAGACGGCGGGGGATAAGCTTCGTCGTCAAAAGGGAAACAGCCCAGACCGTCAGCTAAGGTCCCCAAGTACAGGCTAAGTGGGAAAGGATGTGGAGGTGCACTGACAGCCAGGAGGTTGGCTTAGAAGCAGCCATCCTTTAAAGAAAGCGTAACAGCTCACTGGTCGAGCGTCTCTGTGCCGATAATCCAACGGGGCTAAAGCCTGTCACCGAAGCTGCGGACCCTCCAGATCTCCGGATCCGGGGGGTGGTAGGGGAGCATTCCGTCAGGAGCGAAGTCAGACCGTAAGGACTGATGGACCGATCGGAAGAGACTCTGCCGGCATAAGTAGCGATAAGGAGGGTGAGAACCCCTCCCGCCGAAAGTCTAAGGTTTCCTGAGCAAGGTCAATCCGCTCAGGGTAAGTCGGTACCTAAGCTGAGGCCGAAAGGCGTAGGCGAAGGATGGCCAGGTTAATATTCCTGCACCACTCGGGACGCGTTTTAAGCAATGGGGTGACGCGGAAGGATAGGCATAGCAGCGACCGGAAGTGCTGCGCCGCAATCGAAGGAGGGTCCCTTAGGCAAATCCGGGGGACCATCAACTCTGAGGAAAGCGGGGACGTGCGGCTTCGGCCAAGCGTTTACTTGTTGACTCCACGCCGCCGAGAAAAACCTCTAGCTAGTTTTCCGGGTGACCGTACCGCAAACCGACACAGGTAGACAGGGAGAATATCCCAAGGCGCTTGAGAGAACCCTCGTTAAGGAACTCGGCAAAATAGCCCCGTAACTTCGGGAGAAGGGGTGCCCCGGTAGGGTGAAGTCTCCTCGCGAGATGAGCCCGATGGGGTCGCAGTGAAAGGGCCCAAGCGACTGTTTAATAAAAACACAGGTCTCTGCAAAGTCATAAAAACGACGTATAGGGACTGACGCCTGCCCGGTGCCGGAAGGTTAAAGGGAGGGGTCATCCTCGCAAGGGGAGAAGCTCTGAACTGAAGCCCCGGTAAACGGCGGCCGTAACTATAACGGTCCTAAGGTAGCGAAATTCCTTGTCGGGTAAGTTCCGACCTGCACGAATGGCGTAACGATTTGGGCGCTGTCTCAACGAGGGGCTCAGCGAATTTGTGGTACCGGTGAAGACGCCGGTTTCCCGCGCTAAGACGGAAAGACCCCGTGCACCTTTACTACACCTTAGCGGTGAACTCTGGCTCGATCTGCGCAGGATAGGTGGGAGACTTTGAAGCGGGAGCTTTGGCTTCCGTGGAGTCAATGGTGAGATACCACCCTGACCGTGCTGGAGTTCTAACCTGGGGCCGTCAACCGGCCCGGGGACATCGTTAGGCGGGTAGTTTGACTGGGGCGGTCGCCTCCTAAACTGTAACGGAGGCGCCCAAAGGTTCCCTCAGGCTGTTTGGAAATCAGCCGTAGAGTGTAAAGGCAAAAGGGAGCTTGACTGCAAGACCTACAAGTCGAGCAGGTGCGAAAGCAGGGCTTAGTGATCCGGCGGTTCTGTATGGAAGGGCCGTCGCTCAACGGATAAAAGGTACGCCGGGGATAACAGGCTTATCGCCTCCAAGAGTTCACATCGACGAGGCGGTTTGGCACCTCGATGTCGGCTCATCGCATCCTGGGGCTGAATTAGGTCCCAAGGGTTCGGCTGTTCGCCGATTAAAGCGGTACGTGAGCTGGGTTTAGAACGTCGCGAGACAGTTCGGTCCCTATCTAGCGTGGGCGTAGGATACTTGACGAGGAGCTGTCCCTAGTACGAGAGGACCGGGATGGACGGACCTCTGGTGTTCCAGTTGTCCCGCCAGGGGCATGGCTGGGTAGCCAGGTCCGGAAAGGATAAGCGCTGAAGGCATATAAGCGCGAAGCCCCCCTCAAGATGAGGTATCCCCTCTGACCTTCGGGTCAGAATAAGACCCCTGGGAGATTACCAGGTACCATAGGCCGGAAGTGTAAGCGGGTTAACCCGCTCAGCTGACCGGTACTAATCGGTCGAACGGCTTGACCACAGTCATATTCTCAGCGAGTGCAGTCGACGCTCCCCAACCCTGCAACGACCGAACCCTACCCTCCTGGTCGGATACACTCTCCCGGCGCGGAGTCCCGTAAACCATCTCTCGCTCGCTCAAGTCTAAGAGCTCGTGCGTGATTGGCCCCGGCTCTCACCGGGGTCCCGCGGGGGGCGTGCAGACCGATGAAGAAATCCGCTGGGCTCCTGGCTCTAGCTCTTGTATCTGCGCTCGCCACCTCCGTCCCGTTTGCCGAAGACGTCAAGGGGAAGTTCTATGTCGGCGGCAATCTCGCGGTCCTCGTCACGACCGACAACATCCGGAGCAATGCGGCGCTGATCATCGCTCCTCTCGGGCGGGATGGCGCCCCCTTCACCGGAGACCGGGGTGAGGTCATCTCCTGCGATGCGACTCGATCGAACGTCTTCTGCGACCCCAGGCCGGATGATCTCCTGTCCCGCCAGACGCAGCTCCAGCAGACGCTGAAGTTCGACGGCCACATCGGATACGGGTTGACGAGCAGCTTCTCAGTTCAACTCGACACGGGCTACTACAAGGGCGGCATCACCAACTTCGACGTTTTCACGACCAAGGTCGTCCCCTTCACGACGAACCTCTCGGGGGACCCCTGCGCGTCGCACGATGCCAACAGCCTTGTCCCCGGCTTCAAGTTTAGAGAGGCGTGCGAGTTCCACAACGCGCGGACCAAGACGGAGAAGACTCCCATCACCGCAGGCCAGGTGACCGAGATTCCCGTGGTGCTGAACGGCATCCTGAGGTTCCGCAAGGACAGCAATTTCAATCCATACATCGGCGCAGGCGTCGGCTACCTGCTGACGAACGTCAACCAGTCGGATGCCGTCGACGCGCTCAACACCCGCCTCGAGAGCCTTCACGTCATCAGCGTGACCGATGAGTTTGGTGGTCGCTTCGGCAAGAATCTCGTGGCTCCCGACACGGATGGAAACGCTCCCTTCAACCGGCAGGCCTCGGTCACGATCGACAGGGGGCTGATGTGGCAATTCGTGGGTGGGGGCGAGTATTTCTTCAACGATCGCGTCAGCCTCGTCTTCGACGCGCGGTACGGCGTCTCCGGTCAGGCCATCAACATCCTGATGAAGGGTGGGCAGGACCAGATCGACGTGACGGCTTTCTCCGAGGATCTGTTCCGAAAGGACGGCAGCCTCAAGATCTTCCTGGCGCAGAATTCGCCTCCGAACCCGGTCGTCGATCCGAACAATCCGGGCTTCCGCTACGTGTGCGATTTTCAGACGGCGCCGCCGCCGAAAGACTACAACGGAGACGGCAAGCTCGACGCGTGCTTCGGCGGCACCGGATTCCGGAAGCCCGAGGAGAAGATCGTCGTCCAGGGCGGGCAGATTCGACTCTCCAATTTCAACTTCGGTTTCGGCATTCGATTTCACTTCTGACGCAGGAATTGCTTGACAGAAGCTCGGACTTGCAGCAATATCCGGCTTCCCGGCGGCCCTGGCGGAGGGGTCACACCCGTTCCCATTCCGAACACGGAAGTTAAGCCCTCCAGCGCCGATGGTACTGCACCGGCAACGGTGTGGGAGAGTAGGTCGTCGCCGGGATAAGTTCTGATGCCCGCGGTCGGGCCCAACCCACCGCGGGCATCACTGTTTCTGGCGTGAGCCGCGACCATCTCGAAGCGAAGCGACTCGGGGAGCAGGTCACTCCGACTGCCGACATCGATGGCCCCCCGCCTGGCTCCGGTGCATCCGCCGCGTGATATGCCGGACGGCCCGGCGATCCGAAGAGACGACGTCGGATGAAGCGTGGCCGGGGAATGCCCTGCATGCGGGAGGGCTATGCTACAATGCCCCTCACCTTTTCCGAGTTGGAGACAGTTCGATGAGTGGCCATTCCAAGTGGGCGACGATCAAGCACAAGAAAGCCGCAGCCGACTCGAAGCGTGGGCGGATCTTCACCCGGCTCATCAAGGAAATCACGGTCGCCGCACGGATCGGTGGAGGCGATCAGACGGGGAATCCGCGGCTTCGCACGGCGGTTCTTGCCGCCAAGGAAGCGAACATGCCGGCCGACAACATCACCCGGGCCATCAAGAAGGGGACCGGCGAGCTGGAAGGCGTGACCTACGAAGAGGTCACTTTCGAAGGGTACGGACCTGGCGGTGTGGCGATCATCCTGAACGTGGTCACGGACAACAAGAACCGCACGTTACCCGAGATCCGGCACATGTTCACGAAGTACGGCGGCAATCTCGGCGATCACAACAGCGTGAGCTGGATGTTCGAGAAGAAGGGATACATCGTGATCGGGCCGTCCGTCCTCACCGAGGACGACCTCGTCGAGCTCGTGCTCGAGGCCGGCGGTGACGACGTGCGCGCCGACGGCGAAAACTTCGAGCTCATCTGTTCCCCGGATCAATTCGAAACCGTGTTGAACGTCGTGAAGGCCAAGACCTTGCCCGTCCTCCACTCCGAGGTCAAGATGCTTCCGAAGACGACCGTCAGAGCGGAAGGCTCCGTCGCGAAGCGGGTGCTCGGGTTCATCGAGGTGCTCGAGGATCACGAGGACGTCCAGAACGTCTGGGCGAACTTCGACATCGACGAAGCCGACATGGAGGCCTGACGTCCCGCCACTCCAGCGCGCTCGGCGGAGCTCCACCCCCCCGGCTGCGGTGACGCGAATTCTGGGCGTCGATCCCGGTTCACGCGTGACCGGCTACGCGGTTCTCGAAAAGCGCGGGGCGGTCGTCAAGGTCCTGGCCCACGGCGCACTCCACTCTCCCGCGTCCGGTTCCTTCCCGTCGCGACTCCTCCACATGGCGGACGCGCTGGGCGCTGTCCTCGACGAGGCCAGGCCGGACGAAGCCGCGGTCGAGGACCTATTCCATGCGGTGAATGCGCGCAGCGCGCTGCAGCTTGCGCACGCGCGGGGGGCGCTCGTCGTTGAAATAGCCCGCCGGGGCATCCCGCTCTTCGCCTATGCTCCCCTTGCCGTGAAGAAGGCCGTGACCGGCGCGGGGCGGGCCGACAAGGTCCAGGTGCGCTCCATGATCGAGCGTCTGCTCGGAATCCGACTGGGTGACGCGATCCACGACGTTTCGGACGCGCTCGCAGTCGCGCTCTGCCACGCGAACACGAGGAGAGGTCCGGGCGCGTGACCACGCGTGCGCGCCGGGCGGCGTGGGGCCTCGCGGTCGCGCTGGCTGCCGCGGCGACGCTCAGTTCGGTCGTTCGCGTTCCCCCGGGGTCGATGGTCGTCTGCTCCGGGGCCGCCGACCGCCTGGCTCGCCGCGTGGCGCCTGGAGTTCACCTTCGCTGGCCCATCGTCGAGGAGTGCCGAGCGACCGTGGGCTCGACCCGGCATCTGGCGGGGACCGCGACGTTCATCTCGCCGGAGGGGGCGTCGCTTCACGCCGGGTACGATCTGGATCTCGACCCGGCGCGCGCGATGCCTCGCGCCCTGTTCGATCTTCTCAGTGCCGGTGATCTCGACGCCGCCGCCCGCGGCGCGATCGACGTCGCCGTCCGATCGCTGCCGCCGACCACGATTCCTGCCGGCGGTTCGCCGGACGTCACGGCCGGAGCGAGTCGTCGCCTGGAGGCCTCTCTCGCGTCCATCGGGGTCGTCCCCGATTCGGTCGTCCTCCGCATCGAGGCTGCGGACGGGGGAGCCACGCCAGGCGATGAGCGGCCCGACGTGGCGGCCGCGATCAGGGCGCACGTGGCTCCGCGGCACCCGGTGCTCGTCATCGGCGTGGACTCGGCGGACTGGGCGAGACTGGAGCCGCTCGCCGAATCGGGAGATCTGCCCGCGCTGCGCGCGCTGAGGGATCGCGGCGCATGGGGAGTGCTCAAGTCCAGCATCCCGACGCTCTCGCCGCTGCTCTGGACCACCATGGCGACGGGCAAGGGGCCCGAACAGCATGGCATCTCCGATTTCGTGACCGCCGACCCTGCGACCGGAACGCGAATCCCCATCTCGAGCCGCTCGCGGACAGCCGAGGCGCTGTGGTCGATTCTCACCCGATTCGGCATCCCATCGCTCACCGTCGGCTGGTGGGCCACGTGGCCCGCCGAACGGGTTGCCGGCGAGATGGTCACGGATCACGTTGCCTACTCGCTGATGGAGCCGGAGGGGGCGATCCCGACCGATGGGCTGGTCAACCCCCCTTCCATCGAACCTCAGATCTCCCGGATGATCGTGCGCCCGGAGCAGGTGACGCTCGAAGACCTGCGCTCGATCATCGACGTCACCGAGCCGGAGTTCGCGCGGGTTCGCGGGATGCTCCCGGGCCGCGCCTCCTGGCAGGATCCCGAGGCGCATCTGCTCCGGATCCTGGCCGCCACGAGGAGCTATCACAGGATTGCGCTCGATCGCCTCCATCGCGGACAGAGCCCGCTCACCCTGGTCTATTTCGAGGGGCTCGACGAGGTCAATCACAGGTTCGCCGTGTATGAGCCTCCCGCCATGCGGTGGGCGGACCCGGCGAAGGCCGGGGCCTTCGCTCACGCGGTCGACAACTTCTACAGGCTCCAGGATCGGCTCATCGGCGAACTCGTTGCGGCGTCGTCCCCCGACACGGTCGTGGTCGTCGTCTCCGACCATGGATTCGCGTCCGGCGATCGCCGGCCGCTCGACGTGCCCCCGGACATCGAGGGGAAGCCCGGCCGGTGGCACACGCTCGATGGCGTCATCCTCGCCGCCGGGCCGACCGTCGCGCGCGGGAGGCTTCCACGCGATCCGTCGATACTGGATATCGCCCCGACGATCCTGTCGCTCCTCTCCATCCCCGCCGCCCGCGACATGCCCGGGCACCCGATCGCGGAACTCATCGGAACGGGCGCGCTCCCGCCTCCCCCGGCGGCGGAGGTCGCCACGTACGAACGCACGAAGGGCCGCCGTCCCGCCGACGCATCGTCCGCCGGCTCTGAGGCCGACGGCGAGCTGCTGGCGAAGCTGACCGCGCTCGGATACATCGGTTCGGCCGAACGCGGTCACCAGGATCCGGCGCAGGGAGCGCGAGGAGGCGTGCCGGGGACGGCGACGAGCCACGTCAACGTCGCGAACGCGCTCTTCGCTGCCGGAAGGCTCAAGGAAGCCTCGGTCGAGTACGAGGCGGCCCTCGCGGTTCTCCCGGCGTTCGTGCCCGCGCGCCTTGGCCTGGCGCAGTCTCTGATCGCCACCGGAAAGGCGGAGGAAGGGTGGCGGCGCCTCGAGGACACGCTTCGCGAGGCGGACGATCTTGACGCCAGGAACTACCTGAGCGTCGCCCGATACTGTCGATCGCAGGGGCGCGCGGTCGAGGGCGCGACGATGTTCGAGCGGCTCACGCGCCGCGAAGGGCTCGAGCCGGCGCGGTTCACCGCGCTCGGCCTGCTCCTCGCGGCGGCGGGCCGTGATGCCGACGCCCTCTCGGCGCTGAGATCGGCGCTCGCCATCGAGCCGGCGTCCACCGACGCGATCGTCGAGGCGAGCCGGCTGCTCGCCGCCCGAGGCGACGACGCCGGAAACGTCTCGATCCTCGAGAGGGCGCGGAAGGCGCGCCCCGACGGGGTCGTCGTCGCCAACCTCCTCGCCGTCGCGTACGAGAAGGCGGGCCGGCGCGGGGACGCCCTCGGGATCCTCAACCACGCCCTTGAGTCCAGCCCGCGGCACGTCGCCACGCTCGCGAACCTCGCGGGCCTCAGGGCGCGGGGAGGGGAGTTCACCGAGGCGGTCCGCCTCCTCGAGCGCGCGCGGCAGATCGACCCCTCGAATCCCGCCGTGGTCGCGAGCCTGATCGTCGCGCTCGGGGACAGCCGCGATCTTCCGGCTGCGCGCCGGGTCATGGGCGACGCCGGCCCCATCGCCGAGCGCATCGAGACGCTCAACGCGTTCGCCTACGCCTGTTACGTGAACGGCGCCACCGAGGACGCGAGGCGCGCCGTGACGATGAGCCTTGCGCGTTCGCCCGGGCAGCCCGACGCGCGAGGCCTGCTCGAAAGGATCGATCGATCTCCGGGCCCCGCAGCCCCGGTATCTTCTCCAAAGGAGCCGGGCCTATAATGCCCGGGGCGGTGCGCGAGAGAGCAGCGGCCGATCTCCGGACGGGGGCGATGTGATCGGGAGCCTGACAGGACGCCTCATCGAGAGCGAGCCCGGGGAGGTCCTGGTCGAGGCGGGAGGCGTCGGGTATCGCGTCACGATCCCGCTGACCACCTTCAGCCGGCTCCCGGCTCCGGGCTCGACGGTGACTCTGAGCATCCACACGCATGTGCGGGAGGACGCCATCGCGCTCTTCGGATTCGACACCCGCCCCGAGCGCGATCTCTTCGAGAAGCTCATCGGTGTTCCCGGGATCGGCCCGCGCCTGGCCACCGGACTGCTCTCGCACCTCGAGCCGGCCGATCTCGTGCAGACGATTCGGTTCCGCGACACGGCCCGGCTGACGCAGGTGCCGGGGGTCGGGGCGAAGACCGCCGAGCGCATCGTGCTCGAGCTCAGCGGCGCGCTGAACCGGCTTCCGGCGGCGTTCGGCCCCCAGGCGTCCCGCCCCGGGAGCGGGCGGCGCGGCGACCTGATGTCCGCGCTCGAGAATCTGGGCTATCGCGCGGTGCAGATCGCCCCTGCGGTCGAGGAGACGCTCGCCGCGGCCGGTGAGGCGGATCCGCTAGAGGGGCTGCTGCGCGACACGCTGCGGCGCCTGGCGAAGTCGCCGCGCCGCCCGTCGGGCGCCGGCGCCGAATCGATTCCCGCCGCCGGGGCCGAGGTCGGTCCGAAGATCGCGAGGAGGAACAGGTGAAGGAAGCGTCGCCATCGCGCGCGCGCGGCAAGAAGGGGGGCGACAAGGTCGCCGCCACCGCGCCCGGGACGACCGGAGCGGCCGCCGATCTCATCCGACCGGACAGCCTGGACGAAGACGCGGGATTCGACCAGTCGCTCAGACCGAAGTCCCTCAAGGAGTACATCGGCCAGACCCAGGTGAAGGAAAACCTCTCGATATTCCTGCGCGCGGCGCGAGAGCGCCGCGAAGCCGTCGATCACGTTCTTCTCTACGGCCCCCCGGGGCTGGGGAAGACGACGCTGGCCCACATCATCGCCACCGAGCAGCGCGCGGTTCTCCACACGACCTCGGGACCCGCCATCGACAAGGCCGGCGATCTCGCGGCGCTGCTCACGAATCTGGAGCCCGGCGACGTTCTCTTCATCGACGAGATCCACCGACTCTCGCCCACGCTCGAGGAAATCCTGTATCCGGCGATGGAGGACTACAAGCTCGACATCATCATCGGGCAGGGACCCTCCGCCAAGTCCGTGCGCCTCGACCTCCCGCGCTTCACTCTCGTGGGGGCGTCGACGCGCATCGGCCTCCTCACGTCTCCCCTCCGGGATCGGTTCGGCATCGTTCACCACCTGGGCTTCTACTCGGAGTCGGATCTCGCCGCCATCGTCCGCCGGTCCGCGACGATCCTGGGCGTCCGCGTGGACGGCGGCGGGGCCATGGAGATCGCGAGACGATCCCGGGGCACTCCGCGCGTCGCCAACCGCCTTCTCCGCCGGGTCCGCGATTTCGCCCAGGTGGCCGGCGCCGACATCGTCTCGACGATCGTCGCCTCCGAGGCGCTCGAGCGTCTCGCCGTCGACGCCTACGGCCTCGACGACACCGACCGCCGCGTCCTTCGTCTGATCCTCGAGAAGTTCGGAGGCGGCCCCGTGGGGCTCGCCACGATTTCAGCCGCGATCGGGGAGGAGCCCGACACTCTCGAGGAGGTGGTCGAGCCGTACCTGATGCAGATCGGGTTCCTCGATCGGACCCCACGCGGCCGGCAGACGACGGAGAGCGCCGCCCGCCACCTCGGCATCACGACGGAGGGGTGTGGCACCAGGGGCCAATCGAAACTCTGGTAGCTTGACACCCGACGGGCGGGGTCCCTAGGCTCACGGGGTTCCCGTCGCTGACGAACGCGCGAGTCTTGGAGATCTCCGTGACCCCCACGCCATCCGCCGAAGCCAATGCCCTGACGCCCCGCGCCGCGGTCGCCTACGAGCGTCTCCGCCGGAACATCGCCTCCGCGGGCCCGATGATCGTCGGCTTTTCAGGGGGCGCCGACAGCACGCTTCTCGTCCGGGTGGCGGAGGGGGTCTTCCCCGGCCGCGTCGTCGCCGTCACCGCCGTCTCCCCCTCGATACCGGCGAGCGAGGTCGAGGATGCCACCGCGCTCGCTCGCGAGATCGGCGTCCGGCACCTCCTCATCGATTCGCAGGAGATGTCGATCGAGGGGTACGCGGAGAATTCGCCCCGACGCTGTTATTTCTGCAAGTCCGAGCTCTTCCGGATCCTCAAGCAGCAGTCCGAGCGGCTCGGGATCCCGGTGATGGCCTACGGGGCGGTGACCGACGATCTCGGCGATTTCCGTCCCGGGATGGACGCGGCCCGCGAGGCCGGCGCGATCGCCCCGCTGCTCGACGCGGGGGTGTCGAAGGCGGATGTCCGCGAGATCAGCCGGCACCTCGGGCTCCGCACGTGGGACAAGCCGGCGGCCGCCTGCCTCTCCTCGCGGATCCCGTTCGGCACACGCATCGACGCGACGCTCCTGAGCCGGGTGGAGCGGGCCGAGGCGGCGCTGCGCGCCGAGGGATTCCGCCAGGTTCGGGTCCGGGACCATGGCGAGATCGCGCGCGTGGAGTGCCTCCCCGGGGATTTCGAGCGCCTGCTCGATCCGCAGCGCCGCGAGCGCGTCACCGCGGCGATCCGCGCAGCCGGCTTCAGGTTCGTCTGCGCCGACCTCGCGGGCTATCGATCCGGAAGCCTGAACCCGCCGCCGACCCGCGGCTGAGTCTCCTCGCGTCCCGAGGCCGCGCGCAGTCGCAGTCCCTCGGCCGAGAGATTGAACCCCATCACGACGATCGCGATCACCGCTCCCGGCGCCACGATCAACCACCACGCTCGGGGCCAGACGGCGGCGGACGCGATCATCTTTCCCCAGGACGGCAAGGGCTCGTGCGTTCCGAGGCCGAAGAAGCTGAGGGCCGATTCGGCCAGAATCGCGGAGCCGGCGCCGAACGCCGCCGTGACGAGCGCCGGGGTCAACGCTCCGGGCAGCAGGTGGCGGAACAGAACGCGCGCTCGCCCCGCTCCGAGCGCTTCCGCGGCGGCCGCGTAGTCCTCCGCCTGGGCCTGCACGACGGCGCCTCTGACGTAACGCGCGATCACGGCCCATCGCGTCAATCCGATCGCCACCGCGAGCGGGACGAGCCGTGCCGACCCGGCGCGATCCGGATCGCCCGGAAGAATGGCAGCGAGGAGCAGAATTACCAGCAGGGCCGGGACCGCCGTCGTCGCCTCCATGAGGCGGGTCAGGATGAGATCCCACCACCCGCCGCGCAGACCCGCGAGGGCTCCCGCCGGAAGCCCGACGCCCAGAGCCACGAGCGTCGCGACGAACGCGCAGACCAGCGATGGCCTCCCGCCGTGAAGCACCCTGGACAGGACGTCGCGGCCGAGCTCATCGGTCCCCATCCAGTGCTCGAGCGACGGAGGGGCGAGGCCGGCCGAGGTGTCGAGCGCATCGGGTCTCGCGAGAACTCCCGCCGCGCTGAGGGCCGGCGCCCCGGCCGCCAGAGCCGCGAGCAGCGTGAGAACGCCGATCCCCGCGGCGAGCGCCCGGTTCACGCGCGCCCCCGCGCCCGGCTCAGGCGAGGATCGAGAACTTCGTAGGCCGCGTCGGCCGCGGCGCTCGCGAGAACCGAGACGCCGATGAGGCAGACGCCGATGCCCATGACGAGCGGGTAGTCCCTCTTCTCGATGGCCGCGAGGAAGAGCCGGCCCACGCCGGGGAAACCGAAGATCTTCTCCACGACGACGCTCCCGCCCACCAGAGACGGCGCGGCAAGGGCCGCCCACGTGGCGAGCTGGATTCGGACTCCCGCGAACGCGTGCCTCGCGATCAGGCTTCGCCTCGGAATCCCTCGAGCCCGGCCGGCGCGCACGAAAAGCGAGCGTGACGCGTCGAGAAGCCCCGCACGCGTCGAGCGAAACAGGAGCGCCAGGCTTCCCAGCGCGAGGCACAGGGGGGGCAGCAACCAGTGGCGCGCTCTCGCGAGAAGGTCGGCCGCCGCGACGCCGGTCGGTCTCAGGTCGCTCCCGCTCCCGAACAGGGGAACCCAGTGAAGCCGCTGGGCGAAGAGGTTCTGAAGGAGGATCGCCAGCCAGAACCCGGGGACGGCGTACAGAAGGTACACGAGGCCCGACCAGCCGCGATCCCACGGCCCGCCCGGATGCGCCGCCGCGGCCATCGCCGCGGCGACGGCGATGACGAGCCCGAGTCCCAGTCCGAGCAACCCGAGCGCGAGGCTCGTCGGCGCGGCGCGGCCGATGATCCTCGCGACGTCCTCTCCAGGCGCGACGGTGTACGAAGTCCCGAGACGGAACGCCGCGACGTCGAGGAGCCACGCCGCGTACCCGGCGACGACGCCGTCGTCGAGATGGTGCCGCGCCCGCCACTCCTGAAGGACGGGCCCGGGGATGAGGGGATCGTCACCCCATGGGCCTCCCGGAAGCGCGCGCATCGCGACGTAGAGCGTGGCCGTCGCGATGAGGAAGGTCACCAGAGCCAGCGTCGCGCGGCGCAGCAGTCTCCGGAGCGTCACCGCGAGGACGTCGCCGCGGGCAAACGCCACCAGCTGATCGGCGCCGGGTAGCCGTAAATCGACGCGGTGCCGAACTCGATTCCCCGGAGATTCCGATTGAGCGCGATCACGGCGGTCATGTGCGTCACGAACATGTACGGTTGCTCGTCCTGCAGCATCGCCTCCAGCCGATGGTAGATCGCCGCGCGCTCGGGGATGGCCATGGTGTGCAGGCCCTGCTCCACGAGACGATCGATCTCCGCGGAGGCGTAGCCGCCGAAGTTCTGCCCACCGGGCCAGCGCGACGACTCGAAGAAATCGGAGGGATCGGGATCGGAATCAAGACCCCACGGCTTGACCGCCGCCTCGAACTGATGCTCCTGCACGCGCTGATTGCACACGTGGTACTCGAGCGGCTCGAGTCGGACGTCGAGGCCGAGGTTCTTGAACGACGACTGCAGGAGCACGGCGAGCGTCTCGATCGGGGGTTGACCTGCGGGGTAAGTGAGGGTGAAGGCGGCGGGTCCGGAGGCGGTGTCCAGGATGCCGTCTCCGTCGCGATCGCGCCAACCGGCCTTTCGAAGCAGCTTGCGCGCGAGATCCGGATCGTAGGGCAGCGGCTTCACTCTCGGGTCGTGGGCCCAGGATTCCGGGAGGAATGTGGACGTCGAGGGGCGCGCGAGGCCCTTCAGAATCCGATCGATGTATCCCTGGCGATCGAACCCGAGCGCGAGCGCACGACGGACCCGGGCGTCGGCGAAGAGATGTCGCGACTCCCGCACGTTCCAGATGACCGCGATGACCCCGTTCGCCGGAAAGCGAACCGTGCGCACCGGCAGGCCCGCGTCGCTCTCCGGAATGTCGCCGGTGGCGAGGTTCGAGATGTCGACGTCTCCCGCGAGCGCCGCCATCGAACGGGTGTGAAGATCGGGAAGGAATCGGACGACGATGCGATCGAGGTGAGGGCGTCCGAGGAAGTAATCAGGGTTCGCCTCCAGCACGATTCTCTCCTGCGGATCCCACGTCACGAACCTGAACGGGCCGGTCCCTATCGGCCGGCGGTCGGTCGGCGCATCGGCCCCGGGCTCGAACGGAAGGTGCGCCGGCAGAATGGTCGTGCGGATCCATGTGTCGACGGCCCGAGCGTACGGCTCGCGGTAACGGCTCACGACCGTGAACTCGTCCGGCGCCGTGACCGACTCGAGTGACGCGAAATGGGTCGCGAGCGTGCCCAGGATGCGTGCGCCCGGGGCGCGGATCTGGCGAATCGTGTAGAGCACGTCGTCCGCGGTGAACGGCTTGCCGTCGTGCCAGCGGACTCCCTTGCGCAGGTGAAACGTGAGCGTCCTGCCGTCCGGCGCGAGCTCGTACGAGGAGGCGAGCCGCGGCACGACGGCAAGGTCTCGATCGTAGGCGAGGAGCGAATCGCCCACCCAGCGGCAGATGTTGATGACCGGGCTGTCGCTGGATCTGAGGCAATTGAGGTTCGCGGGCTCGGCGGCCTCCGCGAAGACGACCGTCCCCCCGTCGCGGGGGGTATCGTCGGGGCAGGATCGCGCCCACGAGACGGCGCCGAGGACGACCAGAGCGAGCGCGCCGCTGCAGACCGCGCGGATCGAATGCGACATGCCAGCTCCGTGAACTCGCGTCAGCGGGGGCGGGTGAGGTTCACCTCGAGAGTGGAGACGTTGCCGGCCGCATCCGCCGCGCGAAGAAAGATACGACGTCGGGCGTCGGAAGGGGAGGGGCGCACGACGAAATCCTCCTCGGGAGTGTCGGCGATGCCGTCCGCCGGCGTCAGCGCGACCCAGGGCCCGCTCTCGTCGGCGGCCCACTCCGCGCGCGCCACCAGGCTCAGCGCGTCCCTGACGGAGAAGCGCACGGTGACCTGCCCGGCGGACTCCTCCGGCGCGGCAGGGGTGATGACGGGGGCCGTCCGATCCACGTCGAACGCGTCGGATTTCGCCTCGCCCGTCAGCGCCCGCTCCGCGCCGTTGGTCTCCCCGTCGTCGACGACGACGCGCGCCACGTACCTTCCTTCGGCCAGCTTCGTCGGGTCGATCTCGAACGGCGATTCCTTCACGTCGCGGCCGAGCGTCTTCCATTCGCTCTCGTCGGCGCGCTTCACGGACACCGTGTGGCGGAGCGGGTCGCCGTTGGCGTCGGCCGACAACCACGAGACCCACAGTGAGGCGGCCCGCGGCTCGTCCTTCGGGCGCGCCGCGGCGGGCGGCCCGAGGGCGACGCGGCGGATCGTCGGCGCGATGTTCTCCGGAAGCCACGTCAAAGAGACGCTCTTGAGAATCGGCGTCGCCTCGGTCTTGAGCTTCGTGAGGTCGGCGCGCCACTGGATGTAGCGACCGGCGGCGATCCGGAGCGGGCTGCCCCTCGGTTCGCGGAGCGGGTCCGACCACGTGCTCCACGTGTCGTCGGGGACGGCGCTGTTCCCGGAACGCGCCACGATGTCGATCTTCGTCCCCGGCGGCGTGTCCGCGTCCCATCGCGCGCTCCCCCAGCTCGACACCACTCCCGCGTCGCGCACGGGAGAGAGGTAACGTCCCGTCGACTCGAGCGCGCTCTCGATCATCTCGATTCTGCCCGGATTGCTCGTGAGCGCGTACGTCCTCCCCTCCGGCGCGCCCACCAGTGCGGTGATCTGCGAGACGGGGAACCGGCGCAGCTCCGTCGCGGCGCCGTCCGGCTCCATCCGGTAGATGCGGCCGAAGGGGCCCGTTCCGATCAGCAGGTGCCCGTGCGCGTCGAGCGCCAGCGAATACGCCTGCTCGGTGCTCGAGGTCCACAGCGCGTCGGGGGTGTGTCCGGGGACGATCCTGTAGACGCGCGACAGCGGCGGCACCGCGCTCCCTTCCGCCGCCGGCGGCACCAGCTCCCCGAGATCGATGGTCAGCTTCCGGCGCCCCTCGGTCGCCTCCTCGAGGACGCCGTCCCCCGAGGAGGGGGCGATGTCGATCGTCATCTGGTCCGTCGTGTCGCCGGGCCGGCGCGGTCTCCGGGGGGCCGGAGGATTGATGGCGGCGGCGTAGACGGTCCCGTCCGAGGCCGCGACGATCGCGGAGATCTCCACGAGCGACGAGTCGAGAATCACCTCGGCGTGGCCGCGGGAGTCGAGGCGGTAGAGCAGACCCCTCCCGACGCTTCCCGCGAGGATCCGACCCGACGGATCCGCCGCGAGCGCCGAGATGTGGGGCTCGTCGCTGTCGAAGAAGACGCGCCCCTCGCCGCGGCCGGTCACCTCGTAGATGAGGCCGCGCTCGCCGGTGGCGACGTAGAGGCGATCGAAGGCGTCGGTCGCCATGGCCCAGATGTAGCGTTCCTCGGGCTCGAAGTAGACCTCCGTCTTGCCGGAGGCGTTCACGCGGTAGACGCGCCCGCTGGGGAACGTGCCGACGAAGACGTCGCCCGCGACGCTCGTCGCCAGCGCGCGCACGCCGAGGGCCTGGTTGTCGAAGACCGGCTCGGGCTTGCCCTTGCGATCGAGCCGCAGCACGACGGCGTCGGATCCGCCTCCGGCCAGGAGCGAGCCCTTCAGATCCACCGCGCACGACCAGAGGAACGGGGGCGACGGGATTTTCTGATCGCCGGGGAGGATCTCTTTCGCGGAGGGGGCCAGGAGGATCCAGCCGTTCTCGGCCAGAGAGACGCTCTCGGCGCCGTCGTCGGTGCCGCGCGCTTCGGGATGCACCCACGTCGCGGGGGCGGCCCCCAGCGAGAGGCCGGCGAGGATCGCCGCCAGCATCGACGCGCTCCGGTTCATCGGCGGATCTCGATCATGGTCTTCTGGTAGCCCCGCAGCGCGAAATCCGTGCTCCGCTCCTGCTCGAGGATGCCGCGGAGGCGAAGCCGCCCCGATCCGCTCCCCTCGAGCTCCGGCGGCACCAGCACGGAGGCGATCGACGGCGGCAGGTTCGGCAGCCTCTCCCCGGCGACGAAGGCTCCGTTGTCCGGGCGCACGAGGGTCGCGTAGATGGTGTTGTTCGTTCGGATGCGGTTGAGCAGGAAGACGAGCTGCTCGAGGCTCGCCGGCTGGAACGACGCGCCGCCGGCCTGGTACTCCATCCGGCTGAGCGTGAGCGCGTCGCCGACCTGGAGGAGCGCCCTCCCTTCGGGGGCCTCCTTCGGAATCTCCAGCGGGATCGTCACCGTGACGGGCTCGCCGCGGTACGGGACGAGCGAGACGTGGAGGGGAATCGTCTCCCCGGGGGCGGCGGAGTAGCGGTCGCACCATACCCGGTCGATCCGCGCGAGCCGCCGGTCGTCCGCGTACGCGACGTCGAGATCGATCCCCTCGACGTGCGACGGCCGGTCGGGATTGTTCATCAGGAGGTACGTCATGTACGCCACGGTCGCCGACGCCATCACCTCGGATTCGTCTCCCGAGTAGAGGTTCTCGATGTCGACCTTGAGTCCTCCCTCGAGCCGGATCTTCGAGCCCTTCCGCAGGGAGACTGTCACGTCCCCGACGTCCTTCTCCGACGCCGAGAGGATCTCGAGGACCGACATGTGGAGGAAAATCGGAGTGATGAGCGGATCCGCGGCGATCTCGAACCTGTACGTCTCCTCCCGCCCCTTGCCCGACGAGACGTGGAGCGTGACGGGGACCATCGCGGCCTGGGCCGTGACGTTCCCCGCGATCCCGGGGAACCGGTCCTGCGTGATCATCCCGGCGGGGCCGGTGGCGCTGGCGAGCTTGAAGGAGTTTTCCAGAGAAGGGAAGTACCCGTGCACGTACGCCCGCGTCATGGGAAGCGCGGTCGGGCCGAGGTTGAAGAAAGGGTGACCGAACGCGACGATTTCGTCGCCGCGGACGAACGTCACGGTCCCGATGGCCGCCGTCTCGACGTCACCCCGCACGATTTGAACGCCGAGCGCCGAGCCCGGCTCGAACGGCGCGTCGTCACGCCGGCCGGAGTCGCCCCCGGCGCCCCCCGCGACGACCGGCGAGAGCCCCAGGCTCTGGAACGCGCGCCTGAACGCGTCCATTTCCGCGCCGGCCGCACCGGAGCGGGCGGCTCCGCCGAACACGAGAGGAAGCCGCATCGGAGTGAGGCCGGGGCCTCCCGACGCGACCAGGCGGGTGATCCTCTCCCTCAGGAAGGCCGACGCGCGTCCGGGCTCCGTCAGGAGCGCCGTCGAACCGGGGTCGCCGATCCTCGGCCACGCGGCGGAGGCCGAGTCGGCGGAGGCCGCGCGCGACATCACGTCGATCATCTCGTCGATCGGCGTGACACCGCAGATCGGCTCCTTCGCGAAGCCCCAGGCGTAGGCGACGGCCCCCGCCAGCCGGCCGTCGAGGTAGACGGGGCTGCCGCTCATTCCCTCGAGCACCCCCGTGATCGCCAGCGGCCCCCCCGAAAGTCGGGCGAGGATCAGGTTCTTCTTCGGGGCGATGTTCGTCAGCGTGCCGATCACCTCGACGTCGAACGACTCGATCTTCGTCCCGAGGAATACGGTTCTCCCATAGCCCTTCATCCCCGCCCTGATCTCGCCGAAGGAGATCGTCCCGGACGCCGGGTCGGGGGGGCTCGCCTCGACGCGCCCCGAAGAGAGGAGCGTCACCATCGACAGCGCGACCGCGAGCGGAATCGCCGCGCGAACGGGTGTACCGGCACGTCTCGCGGGGGTGGATGCTGGTCTCATGTGTGGGTCAGGCGAGGATCGCCGGAGGGGTGCGGGTCGCGCGCTCTCTCTCGAGATCGGCGGTGGCGGCCTCCAGCAGCGCGCTCTTTCCTTTCAGGCGCTCGTCGGGCAACCCGGCGAGGCCGAAGTGGACGTGGATCTTCAGGAGCGGTGAGGGGCCGGCCGCCGCGGACTCGCCGCGAAAGATGAGGCTCGAGACGAGGTGCCGCAACCTGGAGACGACCTTCGCCGCCGTGTCCGCGGCGGCCTCCGGGAGCAGGATGCCGAACTGATCCCCCTCGTAGCGCGCGACCATGTCGACGTCGCGCACCGCGTGCCGGAGCGTCTCACCGATCTCGCGGAGGACGCGGTCCCCGGTCTTGTGGCCGTACCGGTCGTTGATGAACCGCGTGCCGTCCAGATCGGCCAGGATCAGACCCAGCGGAGAGCCGTACCGTTCGGATCGCCGGACCTCGATGTCGAGGCGATCCTGGAACGACCGGTGACCCGGCAGGCCCGTGACCGGGTCGATCTCCTGCGCATCCCTCAGGCGCGCCTCGAGCTCGCCGATCTTCCGAGCGCGTCCGCCCCAGCGCGCCCAGACCCTCAGCCTCGCAAGGAGCACGGAATCCGGCAGGGCGGGATCCAGGATCTCGTCGACCTGGGAGGCGTCCACCGGGGAAACGGTGCTCACGGCGCTGATGACGACGACGGGCAGATCCTCGAGCCGCGTGCCGGCGCGACGCGACAGGAGGACGGGAACGCTGCTGGAAAAACCCTCGGGATCGAGCACGAGCAGGAGGTCCCCATCGGCGGCGCGCCACCCGCGCGGAGGTCCGGAGGAGTCGATGAGCTCGCAGCGGATTCCCAGCGAGCTGAGGCGTTCTTTCATGGCCGCGCCGCCATGGACGGCCGGCGCGACGAGCACCACAACGGGATCTGCCACGGCGCCGCATTCTTATGGACATCCCGGGCCAAGTCAAGGTTGCGGGAGGGGGTTCTACATGCGGTGCGGCACGCTGAATCCGAGGAGGCCGCAGCCGCGGGTCATCGTCTCCCTGAAAAGCCAGGTGATGGCGGCTCGGGCAGCCCGCCGGCCCGGATCCGGCTCCTGGAGCACCGGGAACTGGTGATAGAAGTGATTGAACTTCTGCGCCACGATGAAGAGGTAACGGCCGAAGGAGGACGGCTCCTGGGTCCGGAGCGCGGCGGCGACCATCTCGTCGAACCGCGAGAGGAGCGCGAGCAGCTCCCAGTGATCGTCGACGGGGGAGGCGCCCAGAAGCCCCCAGTCGGCACGGTCGAAGATCGCGGCGGGGTCCGTCCCGGCGAGCGTTCCCTCGCGCTCGCGGAGCTTGTTCAGGATGTTGCCGGCCCGGACGATTGAGTAGAGGATGTAAGGCCCCGTCTCCCCTTCGAAGCTGAGGACCTCCTCGAAATCGAAGGCGATCACCCGGTTCCTCGTGAAGCGGATCATGAAGTACCGCAGCGCGGCGAGCGCCACCTTCCTGGCGATGTCGTCGATCTCGGCGGCTTCGAGGCTCGGGGATCTCCTGGCGACCTCGGCGCGCGCCTCCCTCTCGAGGGCGTCGAGCAGGTCGTCCGCCTTGACGCCGTATCCGCGACGCCCCGACATCTCGACCGCGCGGGCGTCGGCGCCCTCCTCGACGGCGTAACCGAGCGAGCGGGCGCAGGCGGGGGAGAGGGCGACCATCTCGTAGGCGAAATGGATGGAGCGATCGGCCTCCGGGCCATGGCCGAGCGCCCGGAGCCCCTGCGCGACCACGCGCTGGAGATACGCCTGCCTCACGTCGATGACGTTGTAGACCTCGCGCGCCGAGCCGAACGGCGGGTGGGCTTCGGATCCATCCGCCGCGGTGGTCGACCAGAGGATGCCCGCGTCCGGCCGCGTCTCGAAAGGGGTGTAGCCGAAGTCGGCGCCGAGCAGGCCGAACTTCCAGAGCTGGTAGGCGATGTCCTTGCCGACGTAGGTCACCGTGCCGTTGCTTCGCACGATGATCTTCGCCTCGTCTCCCTGCCCGTCGTCGACCGACGGCATGTCCATGATCCAGCACCCGGCGCGCGCCCCCTCGTCGACGCGCCGCACCGCGCCCGTGGCCTTGAGCTTCTCGTACGCCTTCGCCCAGAAGCGCATGGCGAGGATGTGGCTCTCCCACGGGAGCAGGTCGTAGCGCACACCGATGCGCTCCATTGTCCGCAGGTGGCAGCGCACGATCCGGTCGGCGACGTAGCGGGCGAGGGGCGCCTCGGGGGCGATTCCCTCCTCCATGTGCTTCAGCGCCGTGCTCCGGAGATCGAGACGCGCCCGGTCGCCCTCGTAGAACGCCGTGACCTCCGAGTAGAGATCCCAGCAGTAGTAGTCGAACCGGCCGTCCACGCCACGGACCTCGTCGAGCGTCATCTTCCTTAGGTGGACGAACCCCACGACGAGATCCGCGACCTGCACGCCCGTGTCGTCGATGTAGTTCTGGACCTCGACCCGCCTGCCCGAGTGCTTGAGAAGGCGGACGAGCGTGTCTCCGAGGACCGCGTTCCTCAGGTGTCCGATGTGCGCGGCCTTGTTGGGGTTGATGTTCGTGTGCTCGACGATGATCTTGCCGTCGCGCTCGCCGGCAGGTGCGGCCGGCGCGAGGAGCGACGCCCGCAGGCGCGCGGGGACGAGCTCGCGCTTCAGGTGGAAGTTCAGGAATCCGCCTCCCGCGGGCTCGCACTTCGCGACGCTCCCGGGGAGCGGGAGGCCGGCCGCGATCTCCGTGGCGATCGCCCTGGGGTTGCGCTTCAACTGCTTCGCGAGCTCGAACGCGAGCGGGCTTGCGACGTCTCCCATCTCCGCGCGCGGCGGGTACTCCATCGCCATCTCGGGGGGATCCACACCGTACAGGGCGCGGGCGCGCGCGAGCACGGAAGCGCGTATCTCGTCGAGAATCGAGCCGTTCATAGGTGACGTCTGGTCTCTCGGGGGCCGCTCATCGCGGACGTGAAGCGCAAGTATACCCCCCGGCGATCGAGGGGGAGTCGAGCGCCGGGGCCGCTCAGGGATTCCGGGAAGCGGGGAGGCGGATCTCGACGAGAAGCTCGCGGAGCGCCGCGTCGGCGCGCGCGTTCTTGCGCAGGGCGGTCAACGAGGACAGCCGTGAGTCCTTCGCCGCGGCCTCGCGGGCGACGGAGTCCGCGGGGAGGCGGAGGACGGCACCCTTGAGGCTCGCGATGAACGCCGCGTCGTCGCCCGAGGGGGTGTCGCCTGCGCGCTCCGCGCTCACGACCCGGGAATCGCCGTCGAGACGCACGCGCACCCTCACCGATCGCGAGCCCGTCGCCCCGACGTTCGCCGCGCCGCCCACGGCCGAGGGCGCGGAGACGGCGTCGCGGGATGGCTCCGCCGGCGCCCCGGCCCCGGCCGCCGGAGGGGCGGGTGCCGGGAACCGGATGTCCGAAAGCTCGATCGTCGCGACAGGGGCGGGGGAGATGGCGTCCATCTCCATGACGGGCGCCGCCTCGAGGCGGGGCGCGGCCTCGGGCTTCGCCTTCAGCGCCGCGACGGCCTTGTCCGCGACGGGTTCGGCCGCACGCTCTTTCTTCGCTTCCGCAACCAGGCGCGAGGGCGCGGGGGATTGAGCTTCCGGCTGCGGGGCGTCGGACGCCCCGGCCGGCGGGGCGGGCTCGGGCGTCGCGGCCGGAGCGGACCGGGGCGCGGCCGGCGCCGGGACGCTCTGATTCACGCGCAGCGCGACGAACACGATGGCGAGAGCCAGGGCCGCCGCCACGGAAGGAAGCGCCCACACCGGGCGGAGCGCGCTCCGAGCCGGCGCCTTGCCTCGGGGGCCGCTCGCGCGGCGGACCGCCTCGCCGACCCATGACCTCGGCGCTCTCTCACCCCCGGACTCGGCGAGGAGGGTCGACGTGCGTCTGAGGGCGTCCCTCTCCGCGCGGCACGCGCCGCAACCGGCGAGATGGTCGTCGAGCTCCTTCGCCCTGCGAGAGGAGAGTGCTCCGTCGATCATCGCGCTGAGATCCGCCCGGACGTCCTCGCACGGGGGCCTCATCGGGAGGCCTCCGGCTTCGCCCGATCGACCAGGTCGGCGAGGCGAACCCGCAGCGCTGCGCGCGCGCGTCCAATTCTCGACTTGACCGTTCCCACCTCGACTCCTGTCGCCGCGGCGATCTCTTCGTAGCTCATCCCCTCGACGTCGCGGAGAACGACCGCGAGCCGCTGGTCGTCCGGCAGCGCCGCGAGCGCCGATTCGATGCGCGAGCGCGCCTCGGCGCCCATCGCGGCGCGCTCGGGGCCCGCGCCCCTGTCGGCGGGCTCGAGCCCGGGTCCCTCACCCGCGGCGCCGGGGGCCGGCTCCGCGGCCTGAAAGTTCCGCCGGAACCGGCTCCACCAGCGGCGCCGGTTGCGGTCCGTGTTCATGACGATCTGGCAGATCCAGGTCCGGACCGACGCATCCTCTCGAAATGCCGGCAGCCCGTTCAGGATGCGGACGAACGATTCCTGGAACAGCTCCCGCGCTTCCTCGGTGTCGCGCGTGAGCCGGCGGCAGATCGAGTGCACGAAGTCGGCGTGGGCTTCCACGACGGCCGCCGCGTCGAGATCGCGTCGCTCCCCCGAGGCTTCCGCTGTGGGAGACCCCGCGAGGGGAGAAAGGTTCCCCGAGCGGATGCCCTGGGTCACGGCGGATCTCCGACCCGGCTCAGTGAGGCCCGGGTTCGCCGGCCGTCTGGCCGAGGCGGACGGCGGTCGCGTACGTCGGCTCCACGAAGCCATCGGTCGTGATGCCATGGAGCAGGTAGTGGTCGATCTCGGGCTCGGTGGTCCAGCGCAGCGCGACGGAGTCGCTCTGGGCCTCGGCCGCGAACGACAGCAGGTCGAAGGGGGCCGACGGATCGTGGCGTGCGGCGAGATTGTAGGGGAGCGCGGCGCCGCGTCCGGGGGCCAGATTCTGAACGACGACGACGACGCCCGCGAGATCGCGCCACGGGATCACCATCCGGCCTCGCGCGTCGGCGCCGACGCGCAGCGTCGCCAGGCGCGGCGACTCGCCGACGTTCGCGGGAAGCGTGAGGATCGCGACGTCCCAGGCTCCCGGTGACCATCCCTCGAAATCGACCACCCACCCGCCGGGGCGGTCCTGAGACGCGATCTGGATCGCCGTGGCCCCGAGGGGTGGGAGCGCGCCCCGGACGCTCAGGGGGGAGGGGCTGGTGCGCGCGGACTCCGGCGCCTGCGCCGGGAGATCCCGCCCGAAAGAGTAGTGGCGGCCATCGTCCGCGGCCCCCGTGAAGAGGTTCCAGATCCTGAAGGAGCGAACGTGCTCGGCGAGCCCCGCCCCACGCTCCTGCACGAGCACGGTGTCCATGGCGGCGAGCGTGTTGTTCCCGGGCACCGAAGCCATCTCGTCCCACATGCGCGACAGCAGCCGAGGCGCGCCTCCGCTCTCGATCAGGAAGTGCGGCCACACGAGCGCCCCTTCCCACGCGAGAAGGGCGTCGGGCTCCATCCCCGACGCCGCGCTGCCGAAGTAGGCGGTGACGGCGCGCGCGTGAGTCCGCGCGAGCACGCCTGCGGGATCCTCCGCCCACAGCGCGTGCGCTTCGTACCACCACGGCGACTCGTCCGGCGTCAGGATCACCTGGTAAAGGTGCGCCAGCTGGTGACGCAGGACGCCGGGGCCGTCGGGCGAGAGCACGGCGTCGCGATCGACGACGATTCGCGGCTCGCCGGCGCCGGGGAGGAGCCAGCCGCTGATCCCGTCGGGGAGATCCGTGATCTCCAGGTCGTGCACGCGCCCGGCGGCATCGATCGGCGCCGTGGGCATCCCGGCCTGGTCGAGGGTCGCGGACATCGAGGCGTGAGCATCCCGCACGCGGTCTGCGATGCGTGCGGCTTCGTCGGGGATCCCGTCCCCGTCCTCGTCGTCGGATTTCAGGGAGCCGGGCTCGCCCGTCTCCACCCGGTAGCGGAGCCGGAACGCCCCGAGGCCCGCGCCTCCGTCGATCAGGAGAGAGCGCGAAGGCGCGAGGGGATCCTCGGCCGGTCCGAGCCTCGCGACGAGCGAGCGCGCCGCCGTGGGAAGGGTCGGAGCGGCCTGATTCAGCGCGATGAGGAGCGGTGTGGCGCACGATCCGGGGTACGGGTGATGTCCCAGGATCTCGTCGAAGGCGCCGTCCCGGCCGACGGCGACCCGCGAGGTGTCGTGGAATCGCCGGAGATCGTCGACGATCTGATCGAACGAGACGCTGTCGCTCCGGGCCGTTCGCGGATCACCGGATGCGGCGACGGGCGAAGGCGCGGTCAGGAAGATGAGGGGGGCGGCGAGGCCGGCCGCGAGAATCGGCCGGAGTGTCATCCGCGCACTGCGCGCCTCATGTCGACTGCGCTCCGTCTGCAAGCGAACGAGTATAGGGAAGCGTTCCGAGGGGCGTCAAGGATGTGACGGCGGCGCTCACGGGACGTCAGGGCTCGAGGATGCGCATCAGAATGACGGTGACGTTGTCCTCACCGCCTCCCTCGTTCGCCTTCGCGATGAGGTTTCTCGCCGCGGTCTCGACGTCGCCGCTCGATCGCTGCACGAGATCGAGGATGGTCCTGTCGTCGACCATCGTGTTCAGCCCGTCGGAGCAGAGCAGGATGGTGTCGTCCTTCTGCAAGGGCTTCTCGCTGATGTCGACCTGGACATCCTCTTTCGATCCCAGAGCGCGGGTGACGACATTGCGGAACGGGTGGCGCACCGCGTCCTCCTTGGTGAGAAACCCGAGCTTCACCTGCTCGTTCACCCAGGAGTGATCGCCGGTGACCTGCGAGAGCTCCCCTCCACGAACCAGGTAGGAGCGGCTGTCGCCGACGTGGCCGACGCAGGCCATGCCGTCGCTGAGGAGCACGCTGACGAGGGTGGTGCCCATTCCCTCGAGATCCCGGCGTTCCGCGATCGTGTCGAGGATTCTCTGGTTCGCGAGGCGGATGGCCGTCTTGAGCCGGTTCGACGCGACCGAGAGGTTGGTGTCGTACTCGTACGGCCACGTGATCTCGGCGTCCTTGCGCGTCGAGGCGATGAAATCCGCGATGGCATTCACGGCGATGCGCGAAGCCACTTCTCCCGCCGCGTGTCCTCCCATCCCGTCGGCGACCAGGAAGAGATTGTCCTCGGGAATGACCGCGAAGCTGTCCTCGTTGTGCTCCCTCTTCCGACCGACATCGGAGAGGCCTTTGTGCGCGACTTTCATCGGGAGTTCTCCGGCGCTGCTGCAAAGTGGCAGGACAGGATATCCACTTCACCCGGGTGTGTCTAGGCGTCGTGAATCTCGCGGACGCCGGCGCGATCAGTGCCCTCCGCGCCCGGCCGAGCGCGGGCCCGCGACGCGGGCCTCGACATGCTTCCGGGCGGTCCTGCGGATCGCCTCGGAGACGTTCTTGTCGTTCTGGAGCGACTTGAGGTCCTGGGTGTTGAGCCTCGCGAGGAGGCTCATGGCAATGCCAATCGGGGTCTTGGGATTCGTGGCGAGCCCAAGCAGGACGGCGTACGACTTCATCCAGTCACGGTGGCCCGCGATCTGCCGGAGGATGTCCTCGTTGACATTGCGCATCTTCGCGATGGTCTCGACCTCGCTCTCGCTGAGCTTGGGGCTGTTGATCACCGCGTCCTGGACCGAACGATTGGAATCGCGGATGAGGAGCGATCGCTCCTCGCGGGTCCCCTTCGCGGCCAGCCCGATCTTCTCGCCGACGTTCATCTTGAAGATCCGCTGCATCGCGCCTTCATGCTCCGGCCCCTCGTCGAGGAGCGCCGGCGCCTCCGGGGTCGGCTGGCCCGACGCCGGAGGCGCCTCGTCCGAAACGGCCGGGAACGGCGGGGGGGTCTCGTGAGCCGGGATGGGCGCACCGGGGGCAGCCTCGGGGGCCGGGTCCGGGCGCGACGGGGCGCGGAAGAAGTGGCGGCGGATCTCGACGAGGCGCGCGCGATGGCTCGGCGTGGCCGCGGGGTTCGCTTCGGCCGCGTCGAGCAGCTCGGGGTGCTGGATGAGGAGCGTCTGGTTCAGGAGCAGCGCGTCGAGTCCGGGCGGATCGAACGTGCGGGCCGCCTCGAGTATCGCGTCGACGGGCGTCCCGGGGTGCGAGAGGACGATCTCGAGAAGTCTGGGAGTCGCCGCCGGGCTGCGGAGGAGATACTCCAGAACCGCCGGGCCCGTGTCGGGGTCGGCCGCGAGCTGTTGCAGCTCCTCCTGCGTCCACGCGCCGAGTGAGGCGCCGGCCGCGAGGCGGATCTCCTCGTCGCCGTCCGGGACGAGCGCCACGAGGAGCCGCAGGACGCTGGCCCGTGGGACGGGGAGCGCGCCGCGCGCGGCGGCCAGACGCACCGCTCTCGGGGCGCGCCCGGCCAGTATGGAGTCGACGAGGAGGTCCTCCGGTCGCTCGCCCTGAGCCGGACCGGCCCCACCTCCGGGATCAGGCATCGATCAGGAGATCCGGCCGGGGGCCTCGGCCGGGGTCGCGGCCGCGGGTCGCGGCTTCGCCTTGACCGCCGGATCCGCCGCCGGCGCGGGCGGTCGCTGGATCGGGATCGGGCGATCCCTGACGATTTCCCCTCGATCGCCGAGGAGCTGAACCTCGGCTCCGTCCACGGCGCACTCGATCGCCCCGCCGTTGTCTGCGCTGAGGACCACCGGCTCGCGGCACGGGAAGTGCCTCTCGGATCCGACCCAGAGGTCGCCCCTGAACTGAGCCACGCCCGCGCACGTGAGCTGGACCCAAGTCGTCTCGAGCGCGCGCACCTTGACGAGCCGTTCCACGCCGGGAGCCGCCGCCGGAATCTCCGGCGCCGCGGATCCCGCGACGGCCTTGGCCGCGTCGGGGGGAGGCTCCGGGCGGGTCGCGCCGGGTTCACTCGGAAGCGCGCCGGACTTCTTCACGCGCGCCTTGAGGGCGACGCCGTGCGCGACCGCGGGGGATTCCGGCGCCGGCGTCCTCCTGAGCGCGGCTCCCGCGAAGTAGTAGAGGATGGCGATGGCGCCGGCGACGGCGAGGACGCTGATCCCGGCGATGAGACCTGCGGCGCCGTTCGATGCCTGCGCGCCCGGCGGGAGCGCGCTCCGGCGCGCGTCGATCGGGGGATTCGCCTCCTGGCGTCCCACTTCCTGGGAGTAGGCGTTGATCATCTCCTCGATGTTGATCCCGATGTGGCGCGCGTACGAGCGGATGAACCCGCGATTGTACGCGCCTCCGGGGAGTATCGAGAAGTTGTTCTGCTCGAGGGCTTCGAGAAAGCGTGAGGGTATGTTCGTCGCCTCCGAGATCTCCCGGATGGAGATGTCGCGAAGCTCGCGCTCTCTTCGTAGTTCTTCGCCGAATGAAGCCATCGCCGGACTCTCGACGGGGCCAACGGATTAGATGGGTTAAATCATGCTTATTCTCCAATTTAGGGGCGAATCGGCGGACGTGTCAAGCCGGGCGCGGATCCCCGGGTTCCGGATCTCCCCGCCCTCCCGACCCGGCCGCGATCACGCGCTCGGCGGCCCGTCTCACGAGGGGCGCCAGATCGGGGATCGCAGCGAGCGCGCCGAGGTCGGCCTTCGTGAGCGTGGTGAGCATGCCGAGGGCGATCGCCAGCGGGGTGGCCGCCTGGCGCGCCAGGGAGAGCCGGACGGCGTAGTGCTCGCGCCAGCGCGCGTGACTCCCGATGCACTCCATCGTCGAAGCGCGGGCACCCGCCCTCTGGATGTGCGCGACCACGTCGGCTTCCGTCATCCTTCCGTTCGAGAGCGCGGCGCTCGCCACCCGGGGATCCGACGCGTCGAGGAGCTTCGGAAGCAGAGCGCGCCCGCAGATCCGCGACAGAGAGATCTGCTCGCCGATCGTGAGATCCGGGATGCGATCGAGGAGACATGTCTCCGCGGTCCTGCGGAGCGTCGCGCTCAGCGCCGCGTCGTCCGCCACCGCGGCGAGGTCGCGCCAGTAGAGATCTTTCGCGAGCCGCGCGGCGACGTGCCGCGGCGTGTGGGGGTTTCCGACCAGCCCGCGCCGGACGGGGTAGGCGCGGTTCCAGCGCGGATCTTCTGCGATGCGCGCGAGGAGCGCGGCGCCGGCCGCCCGGTTTCGAGTGATGAGGACGACGTGTTCCTCGGTGACAGCGGGATGCGTGAGCGCGGCGGCGAGGAATTCGCCGCCGGCGAGCGGGATGGCGCGGCGGAGCTCCAGCGCGCCCTCCGGCTCTCTTGCGCCGCCCTGAGACGGGAGTTTGTCCATGGGAGCGAGGGGCGTCCTGGAGCCGGCGATCGGGGTTGAACCGATGGCCTGCTGATTACGAATCAGCTGCTCTACCACTGAGCTACGCCGGCCCGGATGACGTTCTGAAATGATGGAAAGGCGATGGTAGGTTGCTGTCCGCACGGGTGTCAAGCCGCGCCGCAGAGGAGAATGGAACGTGAGCCGCATCCGATGGATCGTGCTGATCGCCGTCGTCCTGATCGGCGCCGCGTTTCTCGTCGCGTACACGTTTCAGAAGGCCCGGCCCGACATTCCCGCGGACGGGACGCATCTCGCCGCGCGCGGGAACCCCGTGGATTGCATGACGTGCCACGGATCGTCGGGAGCCAGTCCGCGGTCGCCGAACCATCCGCCGGGCCGCGGGAACTGCGAGCAGTGCCACTACTGGGCGGGCGAGCCCAGGTAAACCCGGCGCGACGTCGCGAGGCGCCAGCCCGCCTCGAGCCCGCAGGGGATCGCGTTCCACAGCAGCCGTCGTTTCAGCTTCGAGTAGCTCTGCTCCCCGCAGACGAGGTCCGCGAGCACGCGACGGAGCGCGAGCGATCGGCCGGCGAGGCCCGTCATCGTCTCCGTGAATTCCGTCCGGTAGAACGGGTGCTGGTAGCGGTGGGCGAAGGCCAGCTCCGCGGGAAGCGGTGGTGTTCGAATCGTTCCGTCCCGCTCGAAGCTCTCCGCGGCGAGGACTCCCGAGCGCATGGCGTGCGCGATTCCCTCCCGCGTCAGCGGATCGACGAACCCTCCGGCATCGCCGATGAGCGCGATCGAGCGGGCGCGCGCGTCGGCGGGTGGGCGCAGAATGGAAGGGATGAAGTACCCTCGGACGCGCGCCCGCGAGTCCCCCCCGATCCTCCGGGAGATGAACTCCTCGAGCCTCTCCTCCATGCTCGCTCGCGTCAGGGTCCCGCTCAGGGCGCAGATGCCCGCCGATACGTGATCGAGCCGCGGGAAGACCCACATGTACCCGCGTCCGCGATCCAGGAACTCGAGGATCATCTCGGCCTCTCCGCTGGACGGGAGGTACGCGAAGAGCGCCAGGGTCAGCTCCCGATCCGTCGTCGAAGGCTCGATCGCGCGCCTCACGATTCCGTTGACGCCGTCCGCGCCGACGATATGGTCGAAGGTCGTCGACGAAACCCCGGCGGCGTCCAGCCGCCAGCCGGTGGGATCCCCGGGAGACACTCCGGTGACGCGCGCGCGCACGAGGGTCGCGCCCGCGCGCTCCGCCCGCGCGCGGAGAAACGCATCCAGCTCACTCCGGCGGAAGACGTGGATTCCTTCCGGGGCTTCGAGGCGGACCGCGCGCCCGGCCGGCGAGATGAGGACGAGCCGCCTCACGATGCGCCGCGGAAGCGCCTCGTGAAGGAGCGCGGGGAACTCGCGGAGGGCGGCGGACGGGACGCCTCCGCCGCAGGGCTTCTCGTGCCCGTCCCGCGCCTCGAAGAGGGTCACCGCCGTCGCCCGCTGTCGCGCGAGCGCCTCGGCGCAGGCGGCTCCGGCGGGGCCTCCGCCGACGACCGCGATTCTCGCGACAGTCCCCACGGGCCTCCCTCCCGAGGCCATCGTAGGGAGCGCCGGGCCGGCGGGTCAAGACATCTCCGCCCGCGCGTGTTGTCGCTGACACGGGCATGCCGGTACAATGGCCGTCGCCGATTCGATGCGGAGTCCCGCCACGGTGAAGCGCCCCATCATGTACCTGATCTCCATGGCCCTCCAGGTGTCGGGAATCCTGACGATGCCGTGGGCTCTCTGGCACGGCATCGCGCGCGAGGACATGGGATCCGAGCTGATGCTGCTCGGCCTGGGCGCCTGCGTGTTTCTCCTCGGCAAGCGCATGCAGCCGGCCGGCGAGGGGTAGTCGGGGCGGATTCAGGGACGAATCTGCGGGATTCGGGCGTGATTCTTGCCACGCCGGTAAACCTATCGGCGAACGGTGCCGTTCTACCGGCCGTCGGTTGCGTGAAGGAGCGACGCCATCAGCTGGGACGGAGAGGGGGATCCGACTGATGCGGCTCTCATGGGGCGCATCCAGGAGGGAGATCAGGGTGCTTTCACCGTCTTCGTCGAGCGTTACCAGCGCCGGTTCTTCCGAGTGGCGTACAGCTACCTGCGCAACCAGGAGGAGGCGCTCGATGCCGTCCAGGAGGCGTTCATCAAGATTTACCGCGGCCGCGCAGGCTGGGAGCCGCGGGCATCGCCTTTCACATGGGCCTATCGCATCGTCGCCAATCACTGCATCGACATGCTCCGGAAGCGCCGGGGTGACACCTGGTCGATCGACGACACGGAGGAGGGCGAGACGCGCGATCTCCACGACACGGGCGCGGTCGACCCCCTTCACGCGCAGGTGCAGAGAGAGGACGCCATCCGCATGAGAGAGGCCATCCTCAAGCTCCCGGCGCGGCAGAAGGAGATCATCGTGCTGCGTCACTACGAAGGGCTCTCGCTCCAGGAGATTGCGGAAGCCCAGGGATGCGCGCTCGGAACGGTGAAGTCGTCGCTCCATCGGGCGCTCGCGAACCTCAAGGAAATCCTGGAAGGCGGGGAGAGGCGGGTCCATGACTCCATGTGAAAAATACCGCGAGGAGATCGCGGCTCATGTCTACGGCGATCTCGATCCCGCCGCCGAGGCGGCTCTCGAGCGGCACCTCGCGTCGTGCCCCGGTTGCCGGGAGGAGCTTCGAGGTTTCCAGCGCGTCGCCCTGTCGCTGCAGCCGGAGGTGATGTTCCCGGAGGAGTCCCGGATCGACTGGGATGCGTTCGCCCGATCGACGGTCCAGCGCGCGACGGGCTTCAGGCCGCTCGCGTCGCAACCCTCCCGCGCCGGAATCCTCGCGGTCCTGTGGCGCGTCGTCTCGAGGGCGCCGGCTCTCGCCGCCGCGGGGGTGAGCCTGCTCGTCGTCGCAGGCGTAGCCCTCGGCACCTACGCCGCGCTCGGCTCGCGCGGGGCGGGTCCGGACGCCGCCGCGGTCGCGGGCGGGGCGACCGGGATGATCCTTCCCAGCGCCATGCTCACCAACATCGAGGAGAGATCGCGTCGCTGAACGACTGCGCGCGCACCGAGCAGATCGCCGATCTCCGCCGGCTCGTCGAGAGCCGGCATCTCCTTCTCCGGATCGACCTCGTGGCCGATCAGCTCCGGAAAGGAACCGCTTCGAATGTCTAGCCGGATGCGCGTCGCGCTGATCGGGCTCCTGGCCCTGGGCGCCGGAGTGGTGACCTCCCGGGTCGCCGTCACGGCCGCCGCCTCCTCCGAGGAGGAGGACTTCCGCCAGATCAAGAGCGACGTCTTCGATGAGAAGTGGGAGTCGGTTCTTGCCGACTGCGATCGGCTGATCGCGGCCTTCCCCGGGAGCGGCTCCCTGCCGCGCACCTATTACTATCGCGCCAAGGCGCTCCACCACCTTCCCGGGAAGGAGGAGATGGCGATCTCCGCGTACGGCGAGTTCATCGACAAATTCCCGGCCGAGGCGGTGATGCGGGAGGACGCTCTCATCAGCCGCATCAACCTGGCGAAGTCGCTCTGGCTCCAGGGCCGCCGCGACAACATCAACATCCTCCTGAAGGCTCTCGACGAGAAGGGGTACCCGAGGATCTACTCGGCCATCCAGATCTCGCATCTCGACAACAAGCCCGCGAAGGCCCGCGCGCTCCCGGTCCTCCAGGACTGCGCGCGACGCGAGGCGGACGCGGAGGTCCGGAACGAGTGCACGCTCGGGATCCTGAGGATCGACCCGAACGAGGTGCCCAGGCCCGGGCCCCAGGGTTCCGGCACCGTCGCCGAGCCGAGGCTGATCCGGCTGGAGGTCCGGGACAAGAAGACCGGCTCCATCACCGTGGCCGTCAATCTCCCGGTCGCGTTCGCGGAGGCGCTTCTCGGCTCGCTGTCGCAAATCGATCGGGGCCGCGTGACGGACGAGCTCCGCGTGCGCCACATCGATCTCGACAACCTGATGAAGTCGCTCAAGTCCCTGGGGCGGCAGACCCTCGTCGAGGTCGAGACCGAGGAGGCCAGGATCAAGGTCTGGCTCGAGTAAACCTCACCCCCCGCACTCCTTGCGCCCGGTCGCGATCGAATCCCTGACGAGCTTGTCGTGACTCGAGCCCGGCGCGAGCTTCAAGAACGCCTCCAGGTGGGGAATCGCCTCGCACCACCGGCCTGACGCGATGAGAAGTTTCGCGAGAGCGAAGCGGACGTCCGCGATCTGGGGGCCGAGGCGCACCGCGTCCGTGAGCGCCTCTTCGGACTCGGCGGAGCGGTGGAGCCGTGCCAGAACGGGCGCGCGATTGAACTCAGGCTCCCATCTCAGCGGGCTCAGCGCGCGGGCGCGGTCGAATTGCTCCAGAGCGTCGGAATCCCGTCCGAGCGCCTGCAGGGTCGACCCGAGGCCCATCCGGGACGCGAAGTAGTTCGGATCGATCGCGAGGGCCGCCCTGTACGAGTCGGCCGCCCCGGCCGCGTCGCCCATCGCGAGGCGAGCCGCCCCATCGCCGTCGTGGGCTTCCAGAAATGAGGGCGCGAAAGCGATCGAGGAGGCGAAGAGCTTCTGCGCCTCCGCCGACCGGCCGGCGAGCAGGGACTGGAACCCGCGGACGCAAGCCGCCTCGGCCCGTCGGGCGCGGACCTTCGCGAGATGGCCGACCATCGCCGCGCCCCCGACCATCAGCGCGATCCCCGCCGCGGCGACGGGCGCGCTCCAACGTCGGCGCCGCGGCGACGCCGGCGCCGGCGGATCGGACGGCGAGCCGGGCTCAGGCGCCTTCGCACGGAGCGTCTCGAACCCTCCGGTTCGCGCGTAGAGCGTGACGAGAACCACCGCGGGAAGAAGCTCGATGGCGAGGTGGGCCGCGAGCTCGTACGCCCACCGGTAGATCGAGGATTCCCACGGCGCGTAATGGCGGCCGGCGAAGGCCGTGAGGGCGTTCGCGTACGTGTTTTCGACGGTGACGAGGAGCGCGACGATCTGGAAGACGTACAGCCCCGCCAGGGTCAGCGCCGTGGCACGGGCGCGGCGCCGCACGCCGAGCCCCGGGTAGGCGATGACGAAGGCGAGGGAAAGGACGAGGTAGAACTGAAGGAGATCCGCCGAGTAGGACGTCGCGGGCAGGCCGTCGTCACGCAGCGCGCTGAATGCGTCGATGCGGCTACCGGCCGCGACCAGCGAGGTGACGCGATCTCCGGCCTCCATCAATCTCAGCGCGGCGTCGGCGACCGCGGTCACCGCCGCGCTGTAGGCCGGCTGCACGAATCCCCACACGAAATACAGCACCGGGACGAGCGCGGCCAGCTTGAAGAGGAAGAATGCGAGCCTACCCGCGAGACTTCCTGATCGCGAGCTCGGCCCAGAGGATCCAGCCGGCCATGGCGAGGATGATGACGAGGCTTTGCCAGACATGATAGTGAAAGCTCTCGAAGAGATCGGGATGGCGGGCGCCGATGTAATACAGGCTGACGATGCGTCCGACGTTGATGGTCTGAACGAACGGGATTCCGAGCGCGACGCCGAGGAGCTTGTGCCCGCGGGGGCTCGGGAACGCGAGGACCGCGGAGACAAAAATCGCGAGGACGTAGGCGCCGTTGCACCCCTTGAGGATGTTGATGGCGGGCGCGTTGGGCGACTCGATCACCGTGCCGTCCACGTGGGAATCGAAACCCAGGCCGCGGATGAACACGTTGCTGACGCGCGCGAGGCCCTCGGTCATCGGAAGGACCAGGTGCGAGTCGATCCATCCCACCTGGAACAGGATCGAAAAGACTCCGATCCACGCGCCGAACGAGAGGAGAAAGACGACGATGCGCCGGTTCGACCCCGGCCGGGCGGCGGGCGCCGCCGCGGGCAGTGCTCTCACCTCGGGCTCCTCCCCGTCCGCCGCCTCCATCGGGATACCGGAGCGGCCGATGCGGGCGCCAGTATAATGCGCGTTTCCCGGGAGGGTGGCTCGCGATGACAACCGCTTCGGCTCCGGCGCGGATCGATCTCGCCGGGGGAACCCTCGACATCTGGCCGCTCAACCTCCTTGTGGACCGGGCGACGACGGTGAACGTGGCCATCGATCGGCGCGCGTGGGCGCGGATCACCTCGATCCCCGGACGCGAGCATCGTCTTCGAGCGATCGACATCAGCGTGGAGGCGGCGCTCGACGTCGCCGGCCGCGCCGGACTCGCGCGTTCGGAGCGTTCCCGGCTCCCGCTGCACGAGGCCATCGTCCGTCACCAGGCTCCCACGACCGCGCTGAGCGTCGAGACCGAGAGCGCGGTCCCCGCAGGCTCGGGGCTCGGCGGCTCGTCGGCTCTCGCGGTGGCGCTTCTCGCCGCGACCGCCGCCCACGCGGGGCTCGAAGTCGATCGCGCGCGCCTGGGGCCGCTCGCCCGCGACATCGAGGCCGGCGTTCTCGAGATTCCGACCGGGACGCAGGACCACCTCGCCGCGATCCACGGCGGCGTCACCGCGATCCGCTACGAGCCGGGGGAGACCCGCCGCGTGCCCCTGGCCGTCGAGGCGCGGGATCTCGAATCGAGAGGCGTTCTCGCCTACCTGGGCGCCTCGCGGGCATCGGCCCGCGCCAACTGGGACATGGTGAGGCGGGCGCTCGACGGGGACGCGGCGACCCGGCGGGGTCTTCGCGCCATCGCGGACATCGCCCGGTCGATGGAGGGGGCGCTCGTCCGCGGCGATCTCGACGAGGCGGCGCGCCTCCTCGCCGCCGAGTGGAACGAGCGGCGGGGCCTCTCTCCGGAAGTGTCCACGCCCGACACCGACTGCGCTCTGGAGGTCGCCCGGCGCGCGGGGGCCGCCGGCGGGAAGATCTGCGGCGCGGGCGGCGGCGGGTGCCTCTTCGTCATGGGGCCTCCGGGCGCCCGGGCGGGAATCGCCGCGGCGCTCGAAGGGGAGGGGTTCCGAATCGTCGATTTTCACGTGGACAGCCGTGGGCTCTCGGTCGAGTCTTCCCCTCATCCGTCGCATCCGTAGCGCGGGCCTCGCGGCGGTGATCGTCGTCGCCGCCCTCGAGCTCGTCGTGGTCCTCCGCGGCCTCACCCCGGCCGGCCTCGCGGTCCCGCCGCGCGAGTCCTTCCAGCACGGGATGGTCCTCGGGCTCTTCTCCCGGACCGACCCGGAGCTCATCGGACGCGCCCTCGCGGAGCTGCGGGAGATGGGAGTCGACTCCGTCTCGATCGCCATCCCCTGGGCGACCCCCGACGCACGATCGATCCGCATCGCGCCGCGGCCGGACATGACGCCCGGCGACGCCTCCCTGCGGCTCGCCATCCGGGAGGCGCACCGCGCGGGAATGCGCGTCCTCCTCCTCCCGCTGATCTACGTCGACCGGGCGGACGAGGCGGACTGGCGCGGCACGCTGGCGCCCCCCGACTGGGGCGCGTGGTTCACCGCCTACGATCGGATGATCATCAGGTACGCGGCGCTCGCGGCGTCGGAGAAGGTCGAGTACTTCAGCGTGGGGTCGGAGCTCTGCTCCACCGAAGGGCGGCGGGACGACTGGCGGGTGCTGATCGCGAAGGTGCGGCGCGTCTATCGCGGTCTCGTGACGTACTCCGCCAACTGGGATCACCGCGACGAGATCACGTTCGGCGAGTCTCTCGATTTTCTGGGGATGAACGCGTACTTCCCGCTTTCCGCGAACCCCGACGCCACGCTCGAGGACCTGGCGATGGCCTGGACGCCCATCCGCGAGGAGGTCGAGCGCTGGCGCTCGAACCTCGGCCTGAAGGTCGTGGTGACGGAAGTCGGATACCCGTCCCGCCGCGGTGCCGCGTTGAACCCCTGGGCGTACGACGCGCCCGGCGCCGCGGACCCCGGCGTCCAGGGGCGCTGCTACGCCGCTTTTGCGCGCGCGTGGACGGGCTATCCGGCGCTCGCGGGCGTATATTTCTACATGTGGTGGGGAGATGGTGGTCCGGACGATACGGGCTATACTCCCCGGGGCAAGCCGGCGGCGGCGGTGCTGTCGCGGTGGTACCACGAGAGCCGGATCGGAGAGAAGCCATGAGCCTTCGTCGATCGTCCCCGTCGCGCCGCGTCGCTCCCTTCGCGTTGCTCTTCCTGCTGGCCGGCGCCCTCGCGGCCTCTCCGGCGCTCGCCGACAAGCTCATCCTCTTCAAGAACGGCAAGTCGATGCGGGCGAAGACCGCCAAGGAAGACGACAAGGGGTGGACGCGCCTCGAGCTCGAAGGCGGGCTGATGGGTGTGAAGACGAGCGAGATCGCCGCGATCCAGGACGCGATGGGCGGATCGGGCGCCCGCGTCGAGGCCCCGCCGAATCAGGCCTCCGGAGGCGGAGGTGGAGCGGGAGGCGGCTTCGTCTCGGGCGGCTACGTCGGCGCGGACACTCCGGCCGAAGCACCACCTCCTCCCGAGGACTATCAGCCGCCGCCTCCCGATCCGGGGCAGAACCAGTACCGCGGAAACCCGGGACTCCAGGGGAACACCCCGGCGCAGAGATCCATGGGAGGGCTCCCCGGATCGCCGCTAGGCCGGGGCTTCAGGGGGAACCAGAACGGGACGGCGCCTGGAGGCCTCAACGGTGGACGCTTCGGCGCCGGGCAGGGGCCCGGGGGCCTCTCGCGACCCGCGTTCGGCGGCCAGCAGCCGCAGCAGCCACCCCAGAACAACAACGGTGACCAGTAGCGCGCCGCCGCGCCTCGTCGTCGGTCTGACAGGTCCCAACGCAGCCGGCAAGGGGGAGGCGGCTCGCTGTCTCGTCGCGCGCGGATTCGCCTACCACTCGCTCTCCGACATTCTCCGTGAAGCCGTCGCATCCCGCGCCCTTCCGCCCACGCGGGAAAACCTCATCCAGATGGGGAACGAGATGCGGCGGGCCGGCGGCGCCTCGGTCCTCGCCGAGCGGGCGCTCGAGCGCCTGACGGGACGCGACGTCGTCGACTCCATCCGGAACCCTTCCGAGGTCACCGCGCTCCGCCGGGATCCCGCGTTCATCCTCCTCGCGGTCGACGCCCCGATCGAGGTTCGGTTCGAGCGGTCGAGGCGCCGGTCGCGGCCCGGGGACGGTCAGACTCTCGCGGAGTTCGCGGAGAAGGAGCAGAGGGAGCGGGGAAGCGACCCGGCGGCGCAGCAGATCCACCTGACGTTCGGGATGGCCGACCTCTCGGTGAGCAATCAGGGGACGATCGCGGATCTCGAGCGCGCGATCGTGGCGGCGCTGGGCGATCGTCTCTGACGGCTCGCGCCTCCCGCGCGACGCCGGCCCCCCGCGACATATCCGTTAGAGCCAGTCCCCTTCCGCCGGGGGAGCGCTCCGCCGCCGGCGCGGAAGGAACAGCCCCAGGAGGATCATCCCGGCGACGAAGCCTCCCACGTGGGCCGACCACGCGACGCCGCTCCGGCCCCCGGCGAGCGACGACGTGACCTGCACGACGAACCAGAGGCCGAGGACGACGAACGCGGGGAGCCTCACGAAGTAGACGAAGATGAAGGGAACGAGCGTCAGGATGCGCGCCTGCGGGAAGAGCAGGAAGTAGGCGCCGAGCACGCCGGCGATCGCTCCGCTCGCCCCGATCATCGGCAGCGTCGACCGCGGAAGCGCCGCGATCTGGGCCGCCGCGGCCGCGAGACCGCAGGTGAGATAGAAGACGAGGAACCGCCCCCGTCCCATCGCGTCCTCGACGTTGTTCCCGAAAATCCAGAGGAAGAGCATGTTGCCCGCGATGTGCAGCAGATCGCCGTGCAGGAACATCGACGTGAAGAACGACGCGAGCGTGAGCCCCTCGCCTCCGGGGGCGTGGCCGGCGGCGCCCGTGACGAACCCCGGCACGAGGCCGAACCGGAGCGCGACTTCCTGTTCCCGATGCGGCGGAAGCGAGAGCTGATAGGCGAACACGAGCACGTTCACGATGATGAGCCCGGCCGTCATGAACGGCGCCGATCGCGCCTTGATGTCGTCCTTGAGGGGGATCATCCCGATCCACACTAGCATCGCGGCGCGCGCGCCGGCCCGAGACTCGGTGGTGGTCAAGATTGCGGCGGGGGAGCGTGCGGGATGAGCCCGGGTACCCGATCGGGCGTCGGCGCCACCTGCTCCCAATCGACCTCGGCGCCGACCGAACGGGTGGGCGAACGAGCCCGAGGCCGAGCGCGATTGGTTCACGCGCGGAGGCCGACTCCCCAACCGCAATCTTGACCACCACCCGAGGCTCCGGATTCTTGACGCGCCGTCGGAAGGGCCTTTATAGTGGCCCGCCCGGCCCCTGCCCGAGCCTGGATTGAGATCGATTCCGCACCGCCACGATTCCCGAGGGAGCTCCAGATGAGCCAGCGGCCAGCCCGATCCCGATCGTGCGGCGTTCCGGGGGGCCGGCGATGACGCCGGCGCCCCGAAGCGGCCGCGTCGAAGGCGGAGGAGGAGAGTCCCTCCCTCCGTACACGCGCACTCCACGCTTCTCCGCCGCCGCCGGAGCCGCGGCGTCGGCGCGGGCGGACGCCCTCGTCGTCTACGCCATCCAGGGCGCTCACAGGATCGAGGGGGTGGAGCCCGGAAAGCTTCGCGCGAGCCTCGAGGCGCTGCTCAAGAGCGAGGGGTTCCGCGCGAGGCGGGGCACGACGCTGCTCTTCCACACGGCGGGGCTCTTCCCCGCGAAGCGCGTCATCGTCGCGGGGCTGGGTCGGCGGGAGGATCTCGATCTCGACGCGCTGCGTGCGGCCGCCGCCGCAGCGGCGCGGCGCGCCGACCAGGCGTCGGCGGCCCGGATCACCTTCGCTCCGCCGCCTGAGGTCCCGGGAGTCGGGACGCGCGAGCGCGTGAGGGCGGTCGTCGACGGGTGCCTTCTGGGAGTCTACCGGCTCCGCAAGTACTTCACCGGCGAGAAGGCGCAGGAGGACGGGTCGCTTCGGGACGCGGAGATCCGCGTGCCTGCCCGCGAGCTCGAGGCCGCGCTCGAGGGGGTCAGGGAATCCTCGGCGTTCTGCGCCTCGACGAACCTCGCGCGCGACCTCGTCAACGAGCCGGCCATCGTGATCACCCCGATCCGGATCGCCGCCATCGCCTCCTCTCTCGCGAAGAAGGCCGGCATCGAGTGCCGCGTTCACGACGAGAGGCAGCTCGAGAAGCTGGGCATGGGGGCGTTCCTCGGCGTCTCCCGGGGCAGCCACCAGCCGCCGCGCCTCATCCACCTCGTCCACCGTCCCCGCGGGAAGCCGCTCCGCAAGGTGGCGCTCATCGGCAAGGGGATCACCTTCGACAGCGGGGGCCTCTCGCTCAAGACCTCGAGCGGGATGGAGACGATGAAGCTCGACAAGGCGGGCGCGGTCGCGGTCCTCGCCACGATGCTGGCCCTTCCCGCCTTGAAGACGCGCGCCGAGGTGCACGGCTTCATGGGGATGACGGAGAACATGCCCGGGGGATCGGCGATCAAGCCCGGCGACGTCCTCCGCACGACGGGCGGCAAGACGATCGAGGTCCTCAACACCGACGCCGAAGGCAGGCTGGTCCTGGCCGATCTCCTCGCGCACGCGGAGAGCCAGAAGTTCGACGAGGTCATCGATCTCGCGACGCTGACGGGGGCGTGCATGGTGGCGCTGGGCCCCCTCGCGGGCGGGCTCTTCTCGAACGACGACGCGCTGGCGTCGCGGCTCATGAAGGCCTCGGCGGCCTCGGGCGAGAAGCTCTGGCGGCTTCCGCTGTACGAGGAGTACACCGACCAGCTCCAGAGCGAGATCGCCGACGTGCGCAACACCGCCGATCGCTACGGCAGCGCGATCACCGCCGCCCTCTTTCTGCGCGAGTTCATCGGTCCGAAGACTCCATGGGCGCATCTCGACATCGCCGGGCCGGCCTTCCTCGAGACCGCCTCGCACCCGTACATGCGGCGCGGCGCGACCGGGATGGGAGTGCGGACGCTGCTCGAGTACCTGTCCACGTACTCCTGAAGGGGGGGCGGGGGCGATGGGAGTTCACGAGCACAGGGCCTCGGCGCCGCACTCCGTGGGGTGCGCCGTGCTCACGATTTCCGACACGCGCACTCCCGACACCGACGAGTCCGGCCGCCTGATCCGCTCCATGCTCGAGGAGCGCGGCCACCGGGTGGTGCACACCGCCATCCTCCCGGACGACGCGGGCACTGTCGAGGGGGCGCTCCGGACGCTCCTCGCGCGCGACGACGTGCAGGCGATCCTCCTGAACGGCGGGACGGGCATCTCGCCGCGCGACCGGACCTTCGAGGCGATCGCGGCGCTCCTCGAGCGTCGGCTCGACGGGTTCGGAGAGATCTTCCGGCAGCTCTCCTACCGTGAGATCGGAGCGGCCGCCATGCTGAGCCGCGCGGTGGCGGGACTGGCCCGGGGGCGGGTGCTATTCTCGATGCCGGGTTCGACGCGGGCCGTGAGGCTGGCCATGGAGTCCCTCATCCTCCCCGAGATCGGCCACGTCGTCGGCGAGGCGGGAAAGCCGGAGCGAGCATGATGCGGGAGTGCCGGAGATGAGCAGCCGATCGTTCAGCCCGCTGCGCGTCATCCCTGGGAACGACGCGCGGACCGCGGAGGCGCAGGTCCCCGCGCACGCGCTGGCGGACACCTTCGGCCGGAGCATCCGGTACCTTCGCGTCTCGGTGACGGACCGGTGCAACATGCGGTGCGTCTACTGCATGCCGCACGGGATGGACTGGCTGCCGCGCCACGAGATCCTGTCGTACGAGGAGATCCTGAGGCTGGTCCGCATCTTCGCCGGGCTCGGCGTCACGCGCGTCCGCGTGACGGGAGGGGAGCCCCTGGTCCGCGCCGGGGTTCCGGATCTCGTGCGAGCCCTCGCCGCCATCCCCGGCCTCGACGATCTCGCGCTCTCGACGAACGGGCTGCTCCTCAAAGAGCACGCCGAAGCGCTCCGCGGCGCGGGGCTCCGCCGGGTCAACGTGAGCATCGACTCGCTCGATCCGGGGAAGTTCCGCGAGATCACCCAGGGGGGGGATCTGCGCAAGGTCCTCGGCGGGATCGACGCGGCGATCGCGGCCGGGCTCTCTCCGGTCAAGGTCAACGTCGTCGCGACGCGCGGGGTGAACGACGTCGAGGCCGCCGACTTCGGCCGGCTGACGATGGACCGGGCCGTCATCGTCCGGTTCATCGAGATCATGCCGCTGGGAGACTCGGCGGGATACCAGGACGCGAACTTCGTCTCGGCCGACGAGATCCTCGAGCGCCTGGCGGCCGTCGCCCCGCTGACCCCGTGCGACGACGTGGTCGGTTCGGGCCCGGCGCGCTACTACCGCTACGAGGGGGCGCGCGGCGCGATCGGGATGATCACGCCGATGAGCCACACCTTCTGCGAGAAGTGCAACCGCGTCCGGCTGACCTCGGTCGGGCACCTGAGGCTGTGCCTCTTCGGGGACCAGGAGGTCGATCTGCGCACCCCCATGCGCGGCGGCGCGAGCGACGAGGATCTGTCGCGGCTGATCCTTTACGGGATGACGATCAAGCCCGAGAGCCATCATCTCGTCCGGGGCGAGCCCGGGTGCGGGCTCAGAGCGCTCTCGCAGGTCGGGGGCTAGCGCGCGCGCCGCGGGCGTCCCTCGATCACCACGTACGTCTCAAGCTGCGGCCTCACGCGGCATCCCGCGAGCCGGCTCTCTCCGACCATCTCGGCCATCTCGGCGACCTTGAATGCGGCCCGGACGGAATCCGAGAAGAGCCTCAGCATCTCCCCCCGATAGAAGCGTCCGTGGCGCCGGATGTGGGCCTCGATGCGAGACGGGCCCGGCCGCCTGAGATCCCGCATGAAGACGCGCCCGCCCGGCGCCAGGACCCGGGCGATCTCGTCGAAGAGAGGCACGGGATCGGGGAGGTGGTGCAGGAGGGAGTTCGAGACGACCAGGTCGTACGCGCCGCGGCGGAAGGGGATCCGGCGCGCGCTTCCCGTGCGGACGCGGACGCGGCGGCCGAGCCTGGCGCCCCGAATTCGCTCGCGCGCGGCCCGCAGCATCTCCTCGGAGAGGTCGATGCCCGTCACCGTGACGTCGGGGCGCCGCAAGGCGATCTTGACGGGGATGGCCGCAGTTCCGGTGCCTATGTCCAGGATGCGGGCGCCGGGCCGGGCGAAGCGGACCGCCGCTCTCACGAACCCGTCGTCCATGCGATCGAGGTGGGCGGTCGCGACGCCGTCGAGATACGCGGCGACCTCCCCCGAGCCGTCCATCACCTCGGGCTCGAGGATGCGCCGCCCCGCGAACCGCGCCTCCTGGACCGTCCGTGGATCGATGGTGATGCGTCTGGCCATGCCCGGCCCTCGTCCGGCCCGCCGCTTTCGTCGCGCGGCGGGCTCGTTCCTCGCGTCTCGGGGCCGCGGACTATAGCAGAGCCGCCCGCCGCCGTCAGATCTCACGTAAGTCCGCGCTCCGCCTTGACTTTGGCGCGAGCGTCGCGGTATATGCTACACGTTCGTCGCGCGCGAGGACCGCGGCCCGAGCGAGCGGCGCCCCCACCATGAGCTCACTTCTCAACACGCGACTTTCGATCGACGCGACGGCCTACGTCGCCCCCGGGGCCACCCTGGTCGGAGAGGTTTCGGTCGGCGCGCGCGCGAGCGTCTGGTTCGGCGCCGTCCTCCGCGGCGATCTGGCGCCCGTCCACATCGGCGACGAGTCGAACGTCCAGGACAACGCGATCCTCCACGTCGAGGTCGACGGGCCGGCCCGCCTGGGACGCCGCGTCACGGTCGGTCACGGCGCCATCGTGCACGCCGCCGACGTGGGCGACGACTGCCTCATCGGCATCGGCGCCATCGTGCTCTCGGGCGCCAGGATCGGGCGCGGCTGCATCATCGGCGCCGGGGCCGTGGTGAAGGAAGGGTTCGAGATCCCCCCCGGCTCGGTCGTCTTCGGGGTCCCCGGGAAGGTCGTGCGGCCGGTGACGGCGGACGAGGCGAAGCGGATTGACGGGAACTGGAGGGCGTACGTCGCGTACGCCGAGGCCTACCGGTCCGGGCGGATGAACGGGAGCCCCGAGAGCGCCGCGCGATGAGCCGCGTCGACTGGGCTCCCCTCGTCGACAGGATCTCGCGCGCCCGTAGCATCGTCCTCACGACGCACATCAACGCCGACGGCGACGGGCTGGGCTGCGAGATCGCTCTCTCCCAGGCGATCGCCGCGAAGGGGATCACGGTCTCCGTGATCAACAACGAGGCCGTTCCGGCGCGATTCCGCTTCCTCAGGGGTTCGGACACGGTCGAAGCGTTCACGTCGGACGCCCACGCGCCGGTGATCGCGGGCGCCGACCTGATCGTCGTCATCGACAACAGCAGCGTGGAGCGCCTCGCGCGGCTCCGCCCGGCGGTCGAGTCGAGCCGGGCGTTGCGCGCGTGCATCGATCACCACTCGCTGATCAACCCCTACTGGACGATCAACTGCGTGGACGTCGAGGCGTGCGCCAGCGGCGAGCTCGTCCACGAGCTCATTCGCCGGCTCGACGTGGCCGTGACCCCCGCCATCGCGACGGCCCTCTACGTGTCGGTCATCAGCGACACGGGCTACTTCCGGTTTGCCAAGACGACGGCGGAATCTCACCGGCTCGCGGCCGCGCTCATCGAGATCGGCGGCCTGTCCCCCTCGGCCCTCCACACCGAGCTGTACGAGAGGCTTTCGCTCGCCATCAGCGTGCTGACCGGGCTCGCGATGCGCAGCCTGACGCTCGAGACGGGAGGACGGGTCGCGTGGATGCAACTCCGGCGCGACGACGTCGTGGCGTGCGGCGGTGAGGCGGAGGACACCGGCGATCTCGCCAACCTCGCGCTGGCCATCGACGGCGTGGCCATCGGCCTCCTCTTCCGCGAGATGGGCGGCGGCGAGACGAAGGTGAGCCTGAGGTCGAAGGGGTCGCTCGACGTGCACCGGGTCGCGTCGGCTCTCGGCGGGGGGGGGCACCGCAACGCGGCCGGCGTCCTCATGAAGGCCCCCCTCGATCGGGTGATCGAGATCGTGCTCGGCCGCGTCGCGGAGATCCTTCCGGGGGCGGTCCCCGTCGCGATCCGGGGAGGGGAGGGGCGGTGAAGATCGGCCTGCTCCTTTCGGGCTGCGGCATGTACGACGGCAGCGAGGCCGCCGAGGCGATCCTCTCGCTCCTGGCGCTCGATCGCGCCGGCGCGCGCGCGGTCTGCGTCGCCCCGGGCGTCGATCAGATGCACGTCGTCGATCACCTGAGCGGGGAGGAGGTCGAGGGGGAGCGCCGTTCCGTGCTGGCCGAATCGGCGCGCCTCGCCCGGGGCAAGGTCCTCTCACTCAGCGATTTCTGGAGCGGCGACCTGCAGGGTCTCGTCATCGCCGGCGGGTACGGCGCCGCCAAGAACCTCATGACCGGCTTCATGGACCCCGCGCGCCGGCGCGAGGTCATCCCCGAGGTTCGGGCTCTTCTCGACGATCTCACCGGCCGCGGCAAGCCGCTAGGGGCGATCAGCCTCGGCCGGACGGTGCTCTGCGCCTACTTCGACCAGGAGATGAAGGAGGACGATCTCTCGATGCCGGCGACGGAGGTCGCCGTCGACGAGGCGCGCAGGACCGCCTTCACCCCGGGATTCCTCAGCGCCGTGCGCGTCGCGGACGCCGCGCGCGGGATCGAAGGCCTCGTCTCCGCTATCCTGCGCATGGCGTCGGCACAGCTGCCGATCCTGCGATAGGTGCCCGAGTGTTCGTGACGATCAAGTTCTTCGCGTCGTACCGGGAGATCCTGGGGGAGGATCAGCTCCTCCTCGAGCTCGAGGAGGGGTACACCGTCGGGGACATCCTCGACATCCTCAAGGATCGCTATCCCGTTCTCAGGGAGCAGGGGTACATGCCGCTCACCGCCTGCAATCTGAAGCACGTCAGCAAGCGCCACGCCCTGGAGGACGGCGACGAGGTCGCCATCTTCCCGCCCGTCAGCGGGGGCTAGGCGTCGAAATCCGGAGGGAGCCTCGTCGGCATCCCGGGAGGTCGCGATGGCCGTGAGCGTCGAGTCGATGCGGGATGTCTGCTCCGTCGTCACCGAGCCCATCGACGTCGCCGCGCTCGCGGAGCGCGTCCGCACTCCCGGCTCGGGGGCCGTCGCCCTCTTCGCGGGGGTCGTTCGCGACGAGAATCGGGGCCGCCGCGTCGAGCGGCTCGAGTACGAGGCGTACGCGCCGATGGCCGAGAGCGAGATGGCGCGCATCATCGCCGAGATGCGGCGGCGGTGGACCGTCGAGGGAATCGCCATCGTGCACCGGACGGGGCGCCTCGAGATCGGCGAGACGAGCGTCGCCATCGCGGTTGCCGCGCCGCACCGCCGGGAGGCGCTCGAGGCCGTCTCCTTCGCGATCGATCGCCTGAAGGCCGACGTCCCGGTGTGGAAGAAGGAGCACGGCGAGGCGGGCGGCGACTGGATCCTCGGAAACGATCCTCCCAGGGGGGCCGGGGACGGAGCGGTCCCCGTCCGATCCTCGCGGCGCCGCGCGGACGCCTGACCGCCGATACCCGAAACCGCTCTCGCGTGTCCATTCTACAGGTCGAGACGAGGCCGGCCACCGATTGTTGACACCCGCGCGAGAGGATCGCTAGACTGCGCACTTCTCAGCCGACACGAGGGATCAGTTCACACCGGGACGAGCGCTCGCCGGCTCGGGGGCTCGGGCCGCGCGACCCTTCGCGCCGGCCCCGTGTCGTTCCGAAAAGGCATGGATCCAGCAGGGAACCAACACGTGTCCGCCGCACGGAGTCTGCGAATGAGAGGAATGGGAAACGCACGCGCGACGCGAGGCATCTCCACGTTGGGCCGGGGCGCCGCCGTCGCCTTTCTCGCGGCCTCCCTCACGGCGACCGGGTGCGGCATGGTCCAGGCCCGCATCGCGATGAAGGAAGGGAACGCCTTCTACAACACGAAGCACTTCGACGAGGCGGTCGAGCAGTACAGGAAGGTGATCGAAATCGACCCGACCTACCGGGACGCCTACACGAACCTCGGACTGGCGTACCTCTCCCTCTACCAGCCCGGCTCCACCCACGAGAAGGACATCGGCTACTCGAAGGGGGCGATCAAGGCGTTCAAGGACTATCTCGCGCTCGATCCCGAGAGCGAGAAGGTGAAGAACTACCTCGTCGAGATCTGCCAGAAGTCGAACAACACGGAAGAGGCGATCCAGTTCTTCCAGGCGGAGGTCCAGAAGCACCCCGACGACGTGCGCACGATCACGATCGTGGGCAACATGTACGCCAAGATCGGCAACATCGACGAGGCCCTCAAGTGGATGGACAAGCGGGTCCATGTCGAGCCGAACAACTCCGAGGCGTACTACACTATCGGCGTCAACTGCTGGGCCCGCTCGTACAATCACATGGATCTCGCGCTCGAGGAGCGCTACGCGATCCTCGACAAGGGGCTCGCGGCCCTCGACAAGGCGATTGAGTTGAAGCCCGATTCTTTCGAATCCTATACTTACAAGAACCTGATCCTGCGGCAGAAAGCGAGCTTCGACACCAGCCCGGCGCAGAGACTCATCTACGGCCAGCAGGCGGATCAATTCCTCAAGAAAGCGATGGAGCTCCAGAACGCGGCGAAGCAGGCGGCCGCCGCCTCCGCGGAAGGTTCGAAGGCCGAGGGGAAGTGAGGCCGTGACGCATGTTTGATACCCTTCTCGACTCGCAGGCCACGAAGAAGGCCGGGCGGAAGACCTGGTTCACCCTCCCGGTCTCCATCACCCTGCACGTCATCGCGCTCACCGCCGCCGTCGGCGCGACGTATCTGTCGGTCGGCGTCATCGAAGAGCCCCCCATCAATCTGCTGCTCGTCGCGGCGCCTCCGCCGCCGCCTCCTCCACCGCCACCGCCTCCTCCTCCGAAGTCCAGCACCTCGAAGCCCAAGACCGAGGAGAAGAAGATCATCCCGAAGGAGAAGCTCCCCGAGATGATCCAGCCCGAGGTCGTCCCCGAGAAGGTCCCCGATCCCGATCCGACCAACACCAACCCGGACGACGGGGTCGACGGGGGCGTCGAGGGAGGCGTTCCGGGAGGCGTCCCAGGCGGCGTCGTGGGCGGCGTCGTGGGCGGCGTCATCGGGGGTGTCATCGGCGGCGTGCCGGGAGGCATCGTCTCCGACGACGCGCCGATCTACCTGACGGGCGATGTCCGGCCCCCCGAGCTCATCACCAAGGTCCAGCCCGAGTACCCGGAGGTCGCGCGGCGCGCGCGCGCGGAGGGGAAGGTCATCCTCGAGATCGTCGTGAACCGCAACGGTGAGGTCGAGGACGCCAAGGTCTTGAAGAGCCATCCGCTCTTCGATCAGGCCGCGATCGACGCCGTCAAGAAGTGGAAGTACAACCCGGCCCTGCAGAGCGGCAGGCCGGTCAAGGTGTTCATCACAGTCGTCGTGGACTTCAAGCTCAAGTAGTCCGCGGGGTCTCGAGCCGGAGCGCAGACGCATCGAATTCGACAAGGAAGAAGGAGTCGCCGATGGAAGATACTTTCTCTCTGACCGGTCTCTGGGTTCACATGACGATTATGGGAAAGACGGTCGTCGTCATGCTCTTCGTCATGTCCGTCTACTCGATCTCCGTCATGTTCGAGAAGTTCTTCCTGTACAAGTCGGCCGTCAAGCAGTCGATCGATTACCTCCCCGTCGTCACCAAGTGCCTTAAAGAGGGGAACCTCAAGAAGGCCGTGGAGGAGGCGAAGAAGCACCCCAAGGGCCACCTGTCGCGCGTCATGTCGTCGGGGCTCCAGGAGTTCCTGAACCAGCAGGAGAACGCCGTGGCGTACGACGTCATCGGCGCCGTCAACCGCGCGCTCGAGCGCGAGAACGCGCTCGTGATGGCCGAGCTGAAGAGCAAGCTGGCCGGCCTGGGCACCATCGGATCGACGGCCCCGTTCGTCGGCCTCTTCGGAACCGTCGTCGGCATCATCGGCGCGTTCCGCGGCATGGCCGCGTCCGGATCGGGCGGTCTCGGTGCGGTCTCCGCCGGCATCGCCGAGGCGCTCGTCACGACGGCCGTCGGACTCCTCGTCGCGATTCCCGCGGTGTGGCTGTTCAACTACTTCACGAGCCGCGTCGAGCGGTTCCAGGTCGAGATGGGGAACTCCTCCTCCGAGCTCGTCGACTTCTTCCTCAAGAAGCACGGTGCGAGCGTGGGCGTCGGAGTCGGCGGCCAGAAGACCGCGGGCGCGCACTGACCGTGCCCCTCGGGCACGGCGTCGCGCGGCATCGGATGGACAGGGAGAGGTAGGAAGCCATGGGAATGGATTCAGGCGGCGGGGGCGGCGTCAAGTCGGACATCAACGTCACCCCTCTCGTCGACGTCGTGCTGGTGCTCCTGATCATCTTCATGGTGGTCACCCCCATGCTGCAGAAGGGGAAGGACGTCCAGCTGCCGACGACGTCGAACCCGGACACGAAGAAGAGCGACGACAAGAACGACGTCCTGGTGAGCGTCACGGCGGACGGCAAGGTCTGGCTCGACACCGCCGTCGTCAGCAAGGAGCAGCTCACCTCGATGATGGCCGAGACGTACGCGCGGAGCCCCGGGAAGAGCATCATCATCAAGGGGGACAAGCGCCTGACGTTCGGCGACGTCAAGGACGTCATGCTCATCGTCAATCAGGCCGGTTTCACGAACGTCGCCGTCATGGCCGACAGGGCCCTGGCCGGCGCAGCAGGACACTGAATTGTCCGGCGCGGCCGGGCATTAGGGGGTTGACGTGGGGATGGACGCAGGCGGAAAGGGCGGCATCAGGTCGGACATCAACGTCACGCCTCTGGTCGACGTCGTCCTCGTGCTGCTCATCATCTTCATGGTCGTCACGCCGATGCTGACGCGCGAGTACGAGCTCGACGTCCCCCAGAAGATGGAGAACATCGAGGTGCCCGACGAGGTGCTGGCCGATCAGCTCATCGTGACCTACACCGCCCAGGACGGCCTGTTCATCAACAAGGACAAGGTCGCCCGCGACGCCCTGGCGACCACTCTCCAGCAGATCCTCGCCGGGCGCCACAAGAAGAGCGTGTTCTTCGCGGCCGCGCGCGCGCTGAACTACGGCGAGGTGGTCCAGGTCCTCGACGTGGTCCGCAACTCGGGGGCCGAGGCCATCGGTCTCGTGACCGAGGACGCGCTGGCTCTGCCCCCGGACAAGCAGTCGGCCGCAGCCGCGGCCGCGCCCTCGGGGCAGTAGAACCTCCCGCGAAGAGGACTCCCGCCGGCCTGTGGCGGGAAGCCCTCCTGACGGCGCGACATTGATCGGCCGGGGAGCGGATGATACATTCCCTGCGGCGGCACGGAGTTCGGTCATGCCGCTCGGACGGGTACCCGCCCCGGCAGAATCTCCCGACCTGTCCCACATCCACGGGAAGGGCCCCGGCCCGGAGACAGAGGGCGCTCGCGCGACCGAGCCTCGAAGGAGGCCCGGCCGGGGGCGGCCCTCGGTGATGAAGTGGGAACGGCTCCGGTTGCACGAACGGACTGGCCTGCGGGGTCTCGTGGATCACGACTCGATGAATCCGACACCTCATCCGATCGTCGGGGGCGTCACGCCCCGTCGCGATCTCCCGCGCCCTCTTCCACCGACGTCTCCCCCCGAGCGCTGATCGGCCCGCGCCCGTCGCGTCGCGCCGGGCGGCTCCTCGCCCGGCTCGTCACGGCGGGCCGCCGCCCGTCGCGGGGCGAATGGTCGTCCCCCCGGCGCGGACCGGCCGGGCCGGCGTCGCCCTCACGAGCGTCCGCCTCCCGGATCGAGAGGGGAACTTCCACATGACGAGCATTCTGCTCTGGGTTCTGGCGGGATCCGCGGCGACCGGCGTCGCCGTCTGGGTCGCCGCCACGAGATTCGGCGCGAAGAGCGTCGAGACGGCGCGCACCGAGGCCGCCGACATCATCCGGGAGGCCCGGGAGGAGGGCGAGAAGGAGAAGAAGCAGGCCCTCCTCACCGCCCGCGAGAAGTGGTACAAGACGAAGACGCAGATGGAGAAGGACGCGCAGAATCGCCAGCGCGCGCTCCAGAAGCTCCAGAAGGACATCGAGGAGAAGGAGCTCGCGCAGCAGGAGGCCGCCAGCACGCTCAAGCGCCGCGATCAGTCGGTGCGGGATCGCGAGAAGCGGATCGCCGAGATGGAGACCGCGTCGAAGGACAGGAACGAGCGCCTGACGCGGCTGGTCGAGGAGGAGAACGCGAAGCTCGAGAGGATCAGCGGCCTCACCGCGGAGGAGGCCCGGAATCTCCTCCTCAACAACCTGAAGACGCAGACGCGGTTCGAGGCGGCGGCACTCATCAAGGAGATCAAGGACGAGGCGCAGGTCCAGGGGGACGCCGAGGCGCAGAAGATCATCGCCCTCGCGATCGAGCGGCAGGCGGCCGACTACTCGAACGAGCGGACCGCCACGTCGGTGCCGATCCCGAACGAGAAGATCAAGGGGCGCCTCATCGGCATCGAGGGGCGCAACATCAAGGCGTTCGAGAAGTTCACGGGCATCCAGCTCGTCGTCGACGAGTCCCCCGACAGCGTCATCCTCAGCGGGTTCAACCCCGTCAAGCGCGAGATCGCGAAAATGTGCCTCGAGAAGCTGCTGAAGGAGGGGAACATCACCCCGCAGCGCATCGAGGAGGTCTCGAACGAGATGAAGCGGAAGATGGTCCGGCAGATCCAGAAGATCGGCGACGAGACCCTGAAGGAGATGAAGATCGAGGGGGTGCACCCCGAGATGGTTCGGCTCCTCGGCCGCCTGCGGTACCGCACGTCGTACGGCCAGAACGTCCTCGAGCACTCCAAGGAGGTCGCCCGCCTCACCGAGATGATGGCGGTCGAGCTGAGGCTCGACGGCAAGCTCGCGAGGCGCGCCGGCCTCTTCCACGACATCGGCAAGGCGATCGACTACGAGAGGGAGGGAACGCACCCCGAGATCGGCTTCGAGGTCTCCAAGAAGTACGGCGAGCCCCCCATCGTCCAGAACGCCATCGCCTCGCACCACGAGGACGTGGAGGTCATCTCTCCGATCTCGGTCCTGGTGTCGGCCGCCGACGCGATCTCCGGCGCCCGGCCGGGGGCGCGGCGGCGCACGGTGGTCGACTTCGCGAAGCGCGTCGAGAAGCTCGAGGCCCTGGCCGACTCGATGGAAGGGGTCGAGCAGTCGTACGCCATCCAGGCGGGGCGCGAGATCCGCGTCATCGCCCGCCACGAGAAGCTGGACGACGCGCAGTCGGCGCTCCTGGCCACGTCGCTGGCGCAGAAGATTCAGCAGGAGATGGAGTACCCCGGAAAGATCAAGGTGACCGTCATCCGCGAGATGAAGGCCATCGACTACGCCCGATGATGACCGCGGAGGGTCCTTCGGTTTATCATGGGGCCCGCCCGACGGGATGCGGCGCCGGCGGGTAGCAGGGTTTCAGGGTTCTCGTCGCCCAGAGGCAGGGTGCGATGTCGAAGGCAGAGAAGCCGAAGGGAGCGGGGGACTTCATCGTCCGGTTCTGGGGGGTGAGAGGATCGTTCCCCGTCTCGGGCGAAAGTTACCTCCACTTCGGTGGGAACACGTCGTGCGTCGAGATCCGGGCGGGCGGGCGGCTCATCGTGTGCGACATGGGCACCGGGATGATCCGCCTGGGGAACGAGCTGCTGAGGGCGCATCTCCGCAGCGGCGCCGACACGAACCACCGCCAGCCGGTGGAGGCGGTCGTCCTCGTCAGCCACGCCCACCACGATCACACCCAGGGGTTCCCGTTCTTCAAGCCCGCGTACCTCGACTCCTCGGACCTGCACATCTTCGGCCCCCGCGTCTTCAACGAGGACTTCAAGGAGATCATGGCGCGCGCGATGATGGCGCCGCTCTTTCCCGTCGATCTCGCCGACATGCGCAGCCGCCAGGTGATCCGCAACGTGGAGGAGTCGGAGCTGATCATCCTGCGCCCGAACGAGGCGCCCGAGATGGTCAACACGACGCGCAACAACGCCAGGCTCGACGGGCACACCGTGTCGATCCGCGTCCTCAAGAACCTCGCTCATCCGAAGGGTGGCGTCGTCAACTACCGCGTCTCCTACGAGGGCCGGAGCGTCGTCTACGCGACGGACGTGGAGGGGTACGTCGGCGGCGACGCGAGGCTGGTGAACTTCGCGCGGGGAGCCGACCTGCTGATCCACGACGCGCAGTACCTCCCCGAGGAGTACACCGGGCTTCCGGTGCCGACGCAGGGGTTCGGGCACAGCACCTTCGAGATGGCGGCCGTCGTCGCGCGCGCGGCCGGCTCGAAGCGGCTGGCCCTCTTCCACCATGACCCCTCGCACTCGGACGACGACGTCCGCGAGATCGAGAAGCAGGCCGCCGCCATCTTCCCCGGCGCGTTCGCGGCGTACGAGGGGCTCGAGGTCTCGCTGTGACCGACGCGAGCGGCTGACCGTCGCGTGCGCCAGCCGCCGGCGCCGCGGGTCGAGTCGCTCCCGGGGTGGCGCGATCCACTCGATCTCCTCGAGGCCTCCCGGGGCCGCCGCCGCGTCGCGCTGCTGTGGAGCGGGGGAGATCACCCCGAGACCGCGCGGTTCAGCCTTCTCGTCGCCGATCCGTACCTCCTCCTCGCGTACCGGTCCGGGCGCGCGTCGATCGAGCGCGAAGGGGCCACGGAGTCCCTCGAGGTCGAAGACCCTTTCGCCCTGATCGGCGAGCTCCTCGCCCGGCACCCGTCGTCGCTCGCCCCCCCGTGGCCCTTCGCCGGCGGCGCCGTCGGCTTTATCGCCTACGACGCCGCGAGGTGCCTCGAGCGGCTTCCGGCGCGCGCGCTCGACGACCGCCCCCACGCGGAGATCGATCTCTCGTTCCACGGGTGGGCGATCGCGTGGGACCGGGCGGCCGCCACCTGGGCCGTCCTCGCGACCGGGGCCCCCGGGGACGGGGACGCCGAGCGCCAGGCGCTCGCGCGCGCGGCGTGCGAGCGCGAGGGGGCATGGGCGCTCCGCGCGTCGAAGGAGGACGCGGGCCCGCTCCCGAGGGGGGGAGCCCGGATGCCCGAGGGGGCCTCCTCCTTCAGCCGCGACGCGTACCTCGGCGCGGTGCGCGCCATCCAGCGGCGCATCGCCGCCGGCGACGTCTACGAGGTCAACCTCTCGCGCCGGCTCTCGGTGCCGGCGGCGCCCGACCCGAGGGCCCTCTTCGCCGCGCTCTGCCGGATGAACGCGGCCCCCTTCGCGTCCTTCATCGAGACGTCGAGCGGCGCCATCGTCTCGTCGTCGCCCGAGAGGTTCCTGAGGGTCCGCGGCGGGATGGTGGAGTCGTCTCCGATCAAGGGGACGGCGCGCCGGCACGCGGATCCCGCGGGCGACGCCGCGGCGGCGCGCGCGCTCCTCGGCAGCGCCAAGGACCGGGCGGAGAACGTGATGATCGTCGACCTCGTCCGCAACGATCTCGGGCGCGTCTGCCGGACAGGATCGGTCGAGGTCGCCTCCCTCTGCGCTCTCGAGTCGTTCGAGGGGGTGCACCATCTGGTCTCGACGGTGCGCGGGGCCCTCGCGCCCCGTCGGGGCGCGATCGACGCCGTGCGCGCGCTCTTTCCCCCCGGCTCGATGACGGGGGCCCCGAAGATCCGCGCGATGGAGGTGATCGACGAGATCGAGCCGGTGCGGCGCGGCCCGTACGCCGGCGCGGCCGGCTACCTCGCGTCGAGCGGCGACGCCGATCTGTCCGTTCTCATCCGGTCGTTCGTCCTCGGCGCGGGCCGGGTGGATCTTCAGACGGGCGGGGCCGTGGTCGCCGATTCGGATCCCGGGTCGGAGCATGACGAGGCCGTGACGAAGGGGGAGAGAGCGCTCGCGGCGCTCGCGGCGGTCTCAGAAGAGGGAGTCGCTCGCGCGGAGTGATCCGCTCCGCGAGGATGAGGTCAGCGCGGGCCGTGCGCCGCGGAGCCGGGGCTCCCGACCCCCGAGCCGTCGGCTCCCGGGAAGGCGAAGAGAGCGTCGTCCACGGGACCGTTGAACTTCGCCTCGATGACGTCCGTGACCGAGTAGCGCTGGTCGTTGCGGAACGTCTCCTGGTGAAAGGGGAGCCACATTCCCTGCACCGGGCGATAGTCGTCGTAGACCCTCATCCGCGAGATTGCGCCGGCGGGAGTGTCGAACTCGCCGATGACGAGCACGCGGCTGGTCGCCATGTCGACCATGATGTCCCGGGCGTACCCCTCGTGGTGCCACGAGAGCTTCTGGGTCATCCGCCCCTGCGGGTCCTTGGCGACGCTGAGGTAGCTGAGGTTCCCTTCGCCGTACAGGAGGGGCGAGTCGAGCTCGCGGATGCCTCGCTCCATCATCCTCGCGGCCAGGGGACCGAGCAGCGAGGCCCCCTTTCCCGAGTCGATCCACGCCCGCTCCCCGTCGAAGGCGCGGATCTCCTTCTTGTGGGGATACGTGATCTCCTGGCGGATCTTCAGCGGCCGCTTGAACCAGGTGGTGATGGTGCCGCTCACGGGCTCCGGGTAGTCGTAGTTCTTGATGCTGGTCTTCAGATAGATGGTCTGGCGCCCCGCGATCGTGTCCCGCCCCCCCTGCGCGTCGATGGCGGCCTTGAGCACCTGCTCGGCCCGGTCGTCGCGCCGCACGATCCCCTCGTTCGGGGGCGCCGACGGCATCCTCGGGGTCGCCCTGGGAGGCTCGGCGGGCTTGTCGGCGCCTCCCGTCTGCGGGGCGGCGCCGGCGAGGGTGACGGCCATGAGGGTCAGGACGATCTTGGGGCTGGATTTCACTCCGGTCATCCTCATCGGGAGAGCCGCGGCGATCTGCTAACCTGCGCGGGAGTTTCGCCTTCCGCCGGCGGTTGACCCGCGCGAAACATAGCCGGTTGACCGGGGCCGATCAAGGCGCGCCGCGGCGGCCCTCGCGCCGGCGAGGCGGTAGGCGCCGGCGAACCCTGGAGACAGCGTGCGCGATCCGCTCCTGGTCCTCGTGCTCACGACGATCACCACCGCGGTTTTCCACACGCTCATCCCCGATCACTGGCTCCCGTTCGTCCTCGTCGCCCGCTCCGAGGGGTGGGGGTCCCGCAGGACCGCGATCATGACCGCCGGATCGGCGATCCTCCACGTCGCGCTCTCCGTCGGCCTCGGCCTCGCGGCCTTCTGGGCGTCGAGCGGGGCCGCGTCCATCGCGGGGCTCGGTGCGTCGATCGGGAGGATCTCTTCCACCGTCATGGTCCTCTTCGGCGCCGTCTACGCCGGCTGGTTCTTCCTCGAGGGGGGGCACCATCACTCGTTCGGCGTGCACCCGCACCATGCCCCCGGCGTCGCGCACGAGCGGGGTCGCGCCCATCCTCACGACATGGAGGGGGCGACCGCCATGGCCGTGCCCCCGGCCGTCGGGCTGGCGGGAACGGCGGCTGTCGCGGGGCGCCGGGCGCGCCTGAGCGGCCTCGCGCTCGCCGGCATCGTCGGGTTCAATCCATGCCTGCTCGTCATCCCCTACATCCACTACGCCGGTTCGATGGGGACGGGGGCCCTCGTCGCCGTGTCGCTCGCCTTCGCCCTGAGCACCGTCGTCTGCATGGTGGCGGTGGCTCTGATCGGGCTGCGCGGCACGGCCCGTCTCGAGAGCCCGTTCCTCATCCGATATGGTGAGGTCCTCAGCGGCGCGCTCATCGCCGCCACCGGCCTCGTCGTCATGCTCTTCGGCGGTTGAGCCGCCGCGGAGATTGGGAGGTGCGCATGCCAGCGCCCGCGGAAGTCCAGGTGAAGATTCGTCCGCTCCGGGAAGGGGACGCCGAGGCGATCATCTCGATCGACGCCCTCGTCACCGGCGTCGAGAAGGCCGGGTTCTGGCGAGGGCTCCTGACGCTCTACGAGCCCGAGGAGAACGCGCCCCGGCCGGCGATGTCGTCCTATCTGTGCGAGGTGGCGGAGTCGGGATCGCGGGTCGTCGGGTTCGTCGTCGGCGACGTGCAGGCGTGGCAGTTCGGGATGCCCCGCTGCGCGCGCATCGTGGCGATCGGCGTCCACCCCGATTTCCGTCGCGCCGGGGTCGCCTCGCTTCTCGCGAGATCGCTCCTCGAGACATTCCGCAAGATGAACCTCGAGATCGTGCAGTGCCTCGTGCGCCCCGGGGATCCCCTCGGCGCGTTCTTCGCGTCGCTCGGCTTCGCGCCGTCGTCGTGGGTCACGCTCGAGAAGCCGATGCGCTGAGGGGGCGCGCGCCGGGCCGATTGGATGCAGCCATTCGCCGCGTGGCCGGGGGCGGATCCTGTTGACGCCTCCGGCGGGCTCCCTTAAGATGACGGCTCACCGCGCACGGAGCTCGACGACATGGGGCCGAACACCAACGCCAGGGGGACCACGATGGCGCTCTCCATTTACCTCAACGGCCAGTACCTCGACGACAAGGAGAGGGCGCAGATTTCCCTGTACGAGCACGGCTTCCTCTACGGCGACGGCGTCTTCGAGGGGATCCGCGCGTACCACGGCCGCATCTTCCGGATGCGCGATCACCTCGATCGCCTCTACAACTCCGCGAAGGCGATCCTCCTCGAGATCCCCCACGGCCGGGAGGAGCTGAACCAAATTCTGCTCGAGACGGTCCGCCGCACGGGGCTCGACGACGCCTACGTCCGCCTCGTGGTCTCGCGCGGCCCGGGCGACCTCGGCATCGATCCGCGCAAGTGCGCGAAGGCGGCCGTGTACATCATCGCCGGCGCCATCCGCCTCTACCCCGAGGAGAAGTACAAACAGGGGCTCAAGACGATCGTCTGCTCGACCCGGCGGAACCGCCCCGACGCGCTCAACCCGCAGATCAAGACCCTCAACTACCTCAACAACATCATGGGGAAGCTCGAGGCGATCCGCGCGGGCGTCGACGAGGGGATCATGCTCAACGACGCCGGGTACGTCACCGAGGGGACCGCCGACAACATCTTCGCCGTCGAAGGGGGAAAGCTCTTCACGCCGCCCACCCACGTCGGCATCCTCGAGGGGATCACGCGCAAGGTGATCCTCCAGATCTGCGCCGAGAAGGGGATCGACTGCGCGGAGCGCACGCTCGTCCAGTACGATCTCTACAAGGCCGACGAGGTGTTCCTCTGCGGCACGGGGGCCGAGCTGATCCCCGTCGTCGAGGTCGACGGCCGGGTGGTCGGGGACGGCCGGCCCGGGCCCGCCTTCCAGCGGCTCCTGGGCCTCTTCAGGGAGCGGACCGCCACCGACGGCGTCCCCTACCGGTAGGCCGCCTCACCCGTAACGGCCCCGCACGTCGGCGATCTTGATCCGCGCGAGATCCATAGCCGTCGCGGGAAGCCCCGAGACCATCCGCACGCTCGAACCCCCGCTCAGGTACCGGAGGCGCACGGGGACCTCGGCGACGCGCAACCCGAGGCCGCTCGCGATCACGAAGATCTCGACGTCGAAGAGGAACCGGCGCGTCACGAGGCGGCGGCGCACCTCCTCCGCGCCGCGACGCGAGAAGGCCTTCAGCCCGCACTGGGTGTCCGTCACCCCGAGACGGAAGAGCAGGTGCACGACGAGCCGGAAGGCGCTCCCGGCGATCCATCGCCTCACGAGATAGGGGAGAAGTCCGGAGCGCAGCTCGATGCGCGACGCGGGGTCGTGCCGGTTGCCCGTGGCGACGTCCGCCCCGCCCTCCACCGCCGCGATGACCGCGTCGAGATCCTCGAGCGCGTAGGAGAGATCCGCGTCCGTCGTCGCGATGATCGCCCCTCTGGCCTCGGCGAGACCGCGGATCACCGCCCCCCCTTTTCCCTGGTGCGCCTCGAGCGCGACGAGCCGCACGCGCGGGTCGCTTCGCGAGGCTTCGGTGACGCGTGCGCGCGTGTCGTCCGCGCTCCCGTCGTCGACGACGACGATCTCCCACGCCCCCCCGCGTGCCGAGAGGTGGCGTCCGAGGCGCTCGAGAGACGATGCGATCCCGGCGGCCTCGTTGTACGCGGGGAGGATCACGGAAAGGCGGATGGGGTCCACGGCATCACCACGCGAGGACGAAGGCGGCCGACCCATCCGGGTACCGGATCGTCCGCCGCACGGCGATCCCCTGTTCCGGCACCTCGTCGGGCTTCAACAGGAAGAGCGGCGAGAGTCGCCCCGGCACGAGTCCCCCCCCGTAGAATACCGGCTCGTCGAAGAGATACTTCGTTCCGGCGAACCGGGAGCGCTGGTATTCGGCCGGCGGGAAGGCGAAGAGGTAGAGCCGCTGGATGAAGGGGAAGTCGATGGTGCGCGTGACGTAGAAGCTGTCGTGGTCCGCCCCCACCGCCTCGATCTCGCGGTACGCCTCCTTCAGCCCGTACTCCCACGCGGGTCCCGACACCCGCGGGTAATCGACGAAGTAGCTCCGCAGATAGGCCGCCGACGAGACGAGGGCCGCCAGCGCGACGGCCGCAAGGAGCGCGCGCGATCGGCGCCGGGCGGGATCGAGCGGGCGGCCGGGGCGGAGGAGCGCGAACGCGCCGAGCCCCTCGAGCGCGTAGATCGGCGGGATCGCGCCGATCGCGCGGACGGCGTGCGCGGGGTCGGCGGCGAGCGCGGCGGGGAGGGGGGCGATCGCGAGCCACCAGAGGACGAAGAGATCGGCCGCGCCCCGCCGTCTCATCGCCGCCACGGCTCCGGCGCACAGGAGGAGCAGGTCGTGCGCGTGGAGCGCGCCGAATCCCGGGATCGAGTGTCGCGCGTTGGGGTCCCCGCGCGTCAGGAGGAACTCCGGGGTGAAGTAGGAGGCGTAGTTCGCAGCAAACCGCCACGCGGCCTCCCCCCCGGGGAAGCGGGACGCGAGGGAGACGTCCTGGTAGCGCGCCTGTCCCTGCGGCGTGAGCGCGAAAATCGCGACCGGCGCGGCGATGACGACGACCACGGCCGCAATCGCCGCCGCGCGGCCGGCCCCGATCGTCCGCAGCGAGGGGATCGCCGCGACCGCGATTCCGGCGAGTAGCAGCGGCACGAGGAACCGCGCGGCGACGTACGTGTAGAGCGCGAGGGCGAGGAGCGACGCGCCGGCGAGAAGCACTCCGAACCTCGGCCGCCGGCCCGCGGCCGCGTCGCCGCTCCCGTGGAGGAGCGCCGCCGCGCCCGCGGCGAGGAAGAGCGGCAGCAGCGACGCCTGGAACCCCGTCCGGCTGAAGTGAAACGCCCATGGGGAAACCGCCATGGCGAGCGCCGCCGCGGCGGCGCCGATCTCTCCGCCCAGCGGGAAGGCGAGGGCCGCCACCGCGGCGAGCGAAAGGGTCCCCGCGGCCGCGGCGACGGCGCGCGTCGCCGCCTCGGTGGTGCCGAGAATCTTCACCGGGATCGTGGTCAGGTAGACATAGAGCGGCTCCTCCCATCCGACGCCGAAAATGTCGAAGAAGAGGGGGGTGCGGACGCCGCGGCTGTCCGCGCCGGTCTCGACGAGCGAGTAGGCCTCGTACCCCTGGAACGCCTCGTCGCAGTACAGCGCGACCGGAACTTCGGAGAGGCGCCAGAAACGGAGGGCACCGCCCGCGGCAAGCGCGATCGTCAGGGCAACGACAAGTGGGCGCCGCATCGCGCGGCGAGTGTATCTGTTCCCGGCGAGCCACGTCGATCTTCACCGCGACGGCCGGATCGGCTATTTTGCCGCCCGAAGCGCCCGGGCCGCTCGAAGGCCCCAGGAAGCGCCATGGGAGTTCACACCGCGTGCTCGCGTCGAGGCTGTTCAACCGGATCCCCAGGCAGACGATCGAGGCGGCGCTCGCCGGGATGGGCGTGCGCCGGGGGGATTCCATCCTCGCCCTCGTCTCCCTCCGCAGCGTCGGGTACGTCGTCGACGGCGCGCGGGCGTTCGTGGAGGCGCTCGCCTCCGCGGTGGGGCCGGAGGGGAGCCTGATGCTTCCCGCGTTTCCCGCGGTCGATCCCCTGCCGGCGCCCCCCGAGTCGGGGGAGTTCGACGAGCTCGAGACGCCGTCCGCCGCGGGGCTCGTCAGCGAGGCCTTCCGGCTCCGCCCCGGCACGCTCCGGAGCCTGCACCCCGTCGGCTCCATGGCCGCGAGCGGTCCCCGCGCGGGCGAGTGGCTGCGGGGGCACGAGACGGGCAAGACCCCCTTCGGCGCCGGCTCGCCCATCGACCGCTTCGTCGCCTCCGGCGGGCGCCTGCTCATCGTCGGCGCCCACGCCGGGCCGATACTGCCCTACCTCCAGGAGAAAGCCGCGTTCCCCCACCTCTACCGTCCGGGCAAGCGGTCGGTGACCATCCGCACGCGCCGGGGCCAGACCTTCAAGATCGGCACCCCGGTCTTCCGATCGGAGTCGTGCCGCGTCGTCATCCTCCAGGGAGAGCGGCCGGAGACGCGCGACTACGTCGTGATGCGCGACTACGCGCTGGTCTTCCCCGCCGAGAGGGAGAAGCGCCTGGCGAAGGGGGGGTACGTCCGCCACAACCACGGCCGCCTCGTCGGGAGGCTGGAGCGGTTGAGACAGCGCAAGGTCGTCTCCTCGGGGACGATTGGATCCGCCGAGGCACTCCTCGTGGACGCCGGCCCTTTCTGCGAGCAGGTCGGGGCCGATCTGACGTGGGAGGTCGAGCGCTTCAAGGACGAGTACGATCCGGATCGGCTCCAGACCCTGGAACTGTCGTGAACGAGTTCGCCGCGGCGGCCCTCGACGCGGCGCGATCGAGCGGCGCGACCTACGCCGACGTGCGCGTCGCCCGCATCCGCTCGCAGCGTCTGATCTCGCGCGGCGGCGACGGTGCGGACACCTTCGAGTCCGAGCGCTTCGGCGCGGGGCTGAGAGTGCTCGTCGACGGGGGCCGGGGCTTCGCGGCGACTCCCCGCGTTGAGATCGCGGAGGCTCCGGCGCTCGCGGCGCGGGCCGTCTCGATCGCGCGCGCGAACCGGCAGCTCCGGCGCTCGGACGTCGTGCTCGCGCGCGCCGATCGCGTGCGCGGCGTGTGGCAGACCCCCATCACGAAGGATCCCTTCCGCGTCCCCCTGGAGCCGAAGATCGATCTGCTCCTCGCCATCTGCCGCGCCGCCCTCGAGGTGAAGGGGGCGACTTTCTGCGAGGCGGGGATGGGCTTCGTTCGGGAGGAGATTGAGTTCGCCTCCTCGGAGGGGACGACCACGCAGCAGGTGGTGGTCCGCTCCCACCCCTGGTTCCTCGTGACGAGCGTCGACCCCGCCACCGGCGAGTGCCAGACGCGGCGGAGCCTTGCGCCTCCCTCCGGGCTCGGGTACGAGGGGGTGGAATCGTACCCGTGGCTCGACGAGGCGCGCACGGCCGCCGAGGAGGCGGTCATGAAGCACGAGGCCGCGACGGTCGAGCCGGGACGGCGCGCCGTCGTCCTTCACCCGTCGAACCTGTGGCTGACGATCCACGAGTCGATCGGGCACGCCACCGAGATCGATCGAATCCTCGGCTACGAGGCGAACTTCGCGGGGACGAGCTTCGTGCGCCCCGAGGACCGGGGCTCGCTCCGGTACGCGTCCGAAATCGTCAACGTCGACGCCGATCGCGTGCAGGAGGGAGGGCTCGCGACGGTGGGGTTCGACGACGACGGCGTCCCGGCGCGACGCTGGCCTCTCATTGAGGAGGGCGTCCTCGTGGACTTCCAGTCAACGCGGGAGGAGGCGGGGGCGCTGGGCCTGCCCGCCTCGCACGGCTGCAGCCACGCCGCGTCGTGGGATTCGGTTCCCCTCCTCCGGATGCCCAACGTCTCGCTGAGGCCGGGGAGCGCGCCGATCGGCATCCCGGAGGCCATCGCCGCGACCGAGGACGGGATCTACATCGTCGGCGACGGATCGTTCTCCATCGACCAGCAGCGACGGCGCTTCCAGTTCGGGGGCCAGACGTTCTGGGAGATCCGCGGCGGGCGCATCGCCCGGATGCTGAAGGACGCCGCCTGCGAGTCTGGGACGCTCGACTTCTGGCGCTCGTGCGATCTCATCGGCGGGGAGGCGAGCTACGAGCTCGGCGGCGCGTTCGCCGACGGGAAGGGGGATCCCGAGCAGCCCCACGCCGTCAGCCACGGCTGTCCCGTCGCCCGCTTCCGCGGGGTGAGCGTCGTCAACACCCCGGCGGGAGGCGCCCGCCGATGATCCCGGGGGACGCGGAGATCCGCGCCACGCTCGAGCGTTCCCTCGCCGCCTCGCGCGCCGATGCGTGCACCGTCGCCTGCTCGGGGCACGACGGGGGGCATCTCCGTTTCGCCCGCGGGGAAGCGACGACTTCGGCCGAGACCTCCGGGGCGACGCTGAGGGTGACGAGCACCCTCGGCAGGCGCACCGCGACCTTCGAGACCGATGGAATCGACGCCGCGTCGATCGATGCCGCGGTTCGCGCCGCCGAGCAGCTGGCCCGCTACGCCCCCGAGCAGCCCGGCTTCCTGCCCCCCCTCGGTCCGCGCGAGTTTCCGCGCGTGAGCGCGTGGGCCGAGCCGACGGCCCGCGCCGGCGCGGAGCGCCGGGCCGCGCTCGTCGCCGGCTTCCTCGCCCCGGCCCGAGCGCACGGACTCACCGCAGCCGGCCTCTGCGAGACGCGCTCGTGGTTCACCTCCATCGCGACGAGCGCCGGCCTTCGCGCCGCGCACCGGGGGACGCACGCGTCGCTTCACGGATCCGCGCGCGCCGAAGGGGGGGGCGCCTCCGGATGGAGCGGCACCGTGTCCACGGACGTCGACGCGATCGACGCGGGGGAGCTGGGCGCGATCGCGGCGTCGAAGGCCCTGGCATCGGCAGACCCCGTGGCGATCCCGCCGGGGCGCTACACCGTCGTCCTCGAGGCGGCGGCCGTCGCCGGCCTGTTCGAGCTGATTCTGCCGGCCTTCGACGCGCGGGCCGTGGACGAAGGGCGGAGCCCGTTCTCGCGCCCCGGGGGGGGATCGGCGATCGGGGATGCGGTCGCCTCCGCCGTCATCACGCTCGAGAGCGATCCTGCGGATCCACTGGCGCCCTCGCCGCCGTTCGGCGAGGATGGCGCCCTGCTCGAGAAAGTCAGCTGGATCGACCACGGCACGTTGAAAAACCTGCCGGCTTCGCGATACTGGGGCGCCCGCTCCGGCGGCTCCGCGCGCCCCCGGCCTTCGAACCTGATCCTGCGCGGCGGCCCCGATTCGGTCGAGTCGATGGTGAAGGCCACGAGGCACGGGCTGCTCGTGACGCGATTCTGGTACATTCGCCCCCTGGCCCCTCGACGGATGCTGTCGACGGGGGTGACGCGGGACGGCCTCTTCCTCATCGAGGACGGGCGCGTCGCGGGGCCGGTCGGGAATCTGAGGTTCGATGAGGAGCTCCTCGGCATGATCGAGCGCGCCGACATGGCGGGGCCCGCGCGGAGGTTCGACGCGGGCGCGGCCGGGATGGGGCTGGCGTTGGCCGTCCCGCCGTTGCGGGTTCAGGAGTTCGCCTTCACCGGCGCGACCGGCGCGGTTTGACGCGCCCCGACGCCCGCGCCTTTGTTCACGGTCTCATGGCACGCCCCGCGAGGCTTCATGACGGATGGAGGTTTCATATGACGACGAGTTGGATCCGTTACACGCTCCTCGCGGCGGCGCTGGTCGGCGCCGCCTCCCCCGCGGCGCTGGCCCAGGCGGCCGCCGCCCCCGCACCGCCCGCGGCGGCCCCCGCGGACAGAAACGAGGTCCGTCTCTTCCAGCGCTTCATCGAGGATGGCGCGGTGACGGAGGGGACGTGGATCGAGCCGCAGCTCAGGCTTCAGCGGTTCGGAGGTCGGGACGTCTACGCCTTCGGACCGATCGTCGCGGTGACGGTGGCCGAGGACATCGAGCTCGGCGGGCGCATCAACCTCCAGACGATCAACCTGAACCCCGGCGGGACCGAGACGGGTTTCTCCGACATGGAGGTCTACGGGAAGTTCCGCCTGACCACGAAGCCGAGCCAGATCTCCCTGGGCGCCCTCCTGAAGTTTCCCACCGGCGAGACGAACAAGGGGCTCGGGACGGGGGAGATGGACGTCGCCTTCTTCCTCGGCTATCGGCGCGATTTCAAGTCGGTTTCGTTCGTCGGCAACGCGGGGCTCCGGATCAACCAGGACCCGGACGTGCCGCCACTTCCCTCGGGGCGGCCCGCGATCGAGGGGTCGACTTCGGTTCAGCTCGGCGGCGCCGCGATCTTCCCGGTCGCCTCGAAGAGCGCTGGGATCATCGAGGGCTCCTACGAGACCGAGCGCTTCAACCATCAGGGCGCAGACCTGAGGCTGACGCTGGGGGCGCAGCACCGCTTCACCGAGGCTCTGACCGGACGCGCCGGCGTAGCGTGGGGTTTCGGCGACGGCGCCCCGAACTTCGAGATCATCGCCTCGGGGGTCTTCTTGTTCTGACGGGTGCGATCGTTGGGGTTCGGCATTGGCGGTTAGATCATTGTTTTGTTGGAGTTGCGCGTGATCGCCTCCTCGAAGAAACCCCTTACCCGCGCGCGGGCCTCGGGGTATAATTCCGGCATCCAACGGACCGTCATCCCTGCCGGGCCCGGATCCATCTCATCGAGAGTTCGGAAGCGACGCGTCGAGCGTCCGGAGGAGCTACGTGGGCGCGGAGGAAATCCGCCGGCGGCTGTCACGCCATACGGGCAAGGTGATCGTGCTGACGATCACCGACAACCGCTGCAGCGTCGTGTACGTGTCGCCGGGGAAGTCCGGCGTCGTGAAGCTGCGCCTGCACCACATGTTCCTCGAGGCGTCCCCGAACGTTCTGAAGGCTCTCGCCCAGTTCATCCGCCGCCCGACGCTGGGGTGCCGCGCGGCCCTCAACGCGTACACGAGACAGAATCGCCATCTGATGGGGGGGAAGCCGCGGAGCCGGACGCACGTGAACCTCACGCACCGGGGGTTCCACTTCAATCTCAAGGAGATCTTCGATCGCCTGAACGAACGGTACTTCGAGGCGAGGCTCGACGTCCCGATCACCTGGGGACGCAGCCGCGCGGGGACGCGCCGCTACTCCATCGACTTCGGCTGCTACGACCCCTACGATCGCATCATCCGCATCAACCCTTCCCTCGATCGTCCGTGGGTGCCGAAGATCTTCGTCGACTCGATCGTCCACCACGAGATGCTTCACGCCAGCCTCGGAATCCGCGCGCTGGCCAACGGGCGCCGCGAGATCCACTCCACGCGCTTCCGCGAGGAGGAGGAGAAGTTCCGCTTCCATCGGTGGGCCGCCCGCTGGGAGCGGGGGAACCTCTGGCGCTTCCTGCGCACCACTTGAGATCCCCTCCGCCCGGGCGGTCGACCCGTTGATCCCCCCCAGGCCCTTCGATCACCTCACGGAATCCGATCTGGCGAAAGTCCTCGAGGCCGCCCGCGAATCGGGGGCGGACTTCGCGGAGATCTTCCTCGAGCGAACCTCGGAGCGCTCGATGCGCCGGGAGGACGGCGCGCTGCGCGGCGCGACCGCCTCGCTTCAGGCGGGGGCGGGGATCCGCGCCGTCTCGGGGGAGGGGACGGGGTACGCGTACGTCTGCCAGCCCGATCTCGCCGGGATGATCGCGGCCGCGCGCCGCGCCGGGCGCATCTCCGGCCGGGGGGGAGGCGGGGAGGCGGTCCTGTCCCCGCTCGCGCTGCGCCGCGAGGGAGGCTCGCTCGCAGCGCCGGGAGCATCGATCGAGCCGCAGGCCGCCGACATCGCGACGCGGTCCGCCCTTCTCGAGGAGATCGACCTCCTCGCGCGCCGGAGCGATCCGCGCGTGTCGGAGGTCAGCTGCTCGATCCACGAGGAGGGCAGGTCGATCCTCGTGGCGAACTCCGACGGGGTGCGGGCGGCGGATCAACAGATTCTGTCGGGAGTCTCCGCGACCGTCTACGTCCGCGCCGGCGGCCGCACAGAGCGCGGCAGCGCGGGCGGCGGCGGGAGGGAGCACCTCGAGACGCTCGTCGCCGGCCGGCTGGCCCCGGAGGCGGTCGCCGCGGAGGCGGTCCGGCGCGCGGTGGTCCTCCTCGATGCGGTCGAGGCGCCGACGGGGGAGTGGCCGGTCGTCGTCGGGAACGGCTGGGGCGGAGTCCTCCTGCACGAGGCGGTCGGCCACGGCTTCGAGGCGGATTTCGTGCGGCGCGGGACCTCGGTCTACACGGGGCGCATGGGCCTCAAGGTCGCGTCGCCACTGTGCACCGTCGTGGACGATGCGCGCGTCGCGGGCCGGCGCGGGAGCTACCGCATCGATGACGAGGGGACGCCGTCGCAGCGCACTCCGCTGATCGAGAAGGGGATCCTCGTCGGATACCTGCACGATCTCGTCTCGGCGCGCGCGCTCGGGAGAGCCCCCACCGGAAACGGCCGCCGGCATTCGTTCCGGACCCCGCCGATACCGAGGCAGAGCAACATCTTTCTCGAGGCCGGCGGGGACTCCGCCGCGGAGATCCTGCGCTCGGTGCGCCGCGGGCTGTACGCGAAGAACCTCGGCGGCGGGCAGGTGGACATCGTGAACGGCAACTTCGTGTTCCAGGTCACCGAGGGGTACCTGATCGAGGACGGGCGCGTCACGGCTCCGGTCATCGGGGCGTCTCTCATCGGCGTCGGGCACGAGGCCCTCTCGCGCGTGACGCGCGTCGGCGCCGATTTCGAGTTCGATCCAGGGGTCGGGACCTGCGGCAAGGACGGCCAGAGCCAGCCGGTCGGCGTGGGGCAGCCGACCGTGCTCGTCTCCGCGATGACCGTCGGAGGGACGCGCCTTTGAAGGCCGCCGATCTTCTCGAACGCGCCGACCAGGTCGCGCGGATGGCCGGTCGCGCGGGGGCCGACGCCGCGGAGGCTTGCTTCGAGTGGTCGCACGAGATCGAGATCAAGGTGATCGCGGGGCGGCTCGAGCGGACCACCGAGGCCGTGGACCTCGGGTGCGGGCTCCGGGTCCAGAGACGGGGCAGCCCGGGGTTCGCGTCGACGACCGATCTCTCCGCGGACGGCCTTCGCGCGCTCGTCGACGCGGCGCTCGCGATCGCCGCGCGCGTCGATGCCGACGAATCCGCGTCGCTTCCCGATCCCGACGCCGCCTCCCCCAGGCCCCTCGAGCTGCTGGACCCCCGCCTCGACGAGCTCCCGTGGGACGACGGGGTCGCGCTCGCGCGCCGGGTCGAGCAGGGGGCCCTCGCGGCGGGCGGAGGGGTCACCGCCGGGGAAGGGAGCGCGTTCGCGCGCGCGCGCGGCGCCTTCGCGGTCGCCAGCACGCGGGGAGTGCGCGCGGCGTACGACGGCACGCACTGCGTTCTCCGGAGCGCGCCCGTCGCGGTGAGAGGCGGCGAGCGGCAGCGGCAGACGTGGCAGGAGGGACGGAGATTCCTCGCGGATCTCCCCGCGCCCGAGGAGGTCGGCGCCGCGGCGGCGCGCCGGGCTCTCGGCATGATCGGCGCGCGCGCGATCGCTCCGGGGAAATACCCGGTCGTCTTCGATGCGCCTGAGGCCACGCGATTCTGGAGCGGCCTCGCGCCCGCGCTGCTCGGCGACTCCGTGCGGCGGCGGATCTCATTTCTCGCGGAGGATCTCGGCCGGACGATCGCCAGCCGATCGGTGACGCTCGTCGACGACCCGTGCGTGGATCGCGCCTTCGGCTCCCGCCCGTTCGACGGGGAGGGGCTGCCGGCGAGACGGACCTCGCTGATCGACGGGGGAGTCCTGTCGGGATTTCTCTACGACACGCGGACCGCGCGTCGCGCGTCGGCCGTCACCACCGCGAGCGCGCAGCGGGGGTACGGCAGCCCGCCGTGGCCCGGCCCGCACGCGCTGCAGCTCGTCCCGGGGGACGCCACTCACGACGAGCTCCTCAGGGATGCGGGGCGGGGGCTGTACGTCACGAGCCTTCTCGGGTTCGGCGTGAACCTCTCGACCGGCGACTACTCGAGGGGGGCCAACGGCTGGTGGTTCGAGGGGGGTGAGATCGTCCACCCGGTGCACGAGGTGACGATATCGGGGAACCTCAGGGGGATCCTTCAGGGGGTTTCCCGGGTGGGCGCCGATCTCGTGCGCCGCACCTCCCACGCCTCCCCGGAGTTCCTGATCGAGGGGATGACCCTCTCCGGCGGCCGAGAGCCGGTGCGCTGATCCACTCTGGACACCATCCGTGATGACTTGTATTCTTGAGAGTTTCCGCGTCCGAGCAGTCGATGGGGGTGTGATGACGAGATCCGTCCGGAAGGCGGCCGCCCGCGCCCGATTCCGTGGGTTCGTCCTGCTCGCGCTTTCGACGGGAGCGGCCGCTGCCGCAGGCGAGGTCCCCGCACCTCCCTCGCAGGCCGGTTCCCCCTCCGCCCAGCCGACGGTCGCGGATCTGGTGGCGCGGGCCGATCGCGAGATCAAGGCGGGGCGCATCTTCGACGCGATCGGCACCCTCGAGAGCGCGGTCAAGCTCGCCCCCGAGCGGACCGACGTGCGGCTGCACCTCGCCGCCCTCGAGAAGCAGCGGGGGATGTGGCTGCGGAGCGCCGAGCAGTACAGGGCGGTTCTCGCCGCCAACCCTTCCAACGCCGAGGGGAAAATCGCCTACGCGGAGCTGCTGCTCGCGGAGTATCAGTTCCGCGCCGCCGCCGACGAGTTCCGCGGGGCGCTCGAGCTGCGCCTCGAGGCGATCCCGCGCGATCGGGCGCTCGTCGGCCTCGGGAACGCGCAGTTCGGCATGGGGCGGTACGACGAGGCGAGCGACACCTATCGGCTCCTTCTCTCGCGAAAGCCGGACGAGCCGACCGCTCTCGCGTTCCTGAACATCGCCCGCCGGAAGATCGGCGATCTCGACGGCGCCATCGAGGGGTGGAGGCGCTTTCTCGTCAAGCAGCCCGACATCGTCCGCGCGCAGGTCCTCCTCGCCGAGGCGGAGACCCTGCGGGCGTCCATCGTGCGGCAGAAGGATCTCGTGGCGGCGCACCCCCAGGACGTCGCGTTCCAGCTGCAGCTCGCGAGCCTGCTTCAGCAGCAGCCGGATCTCGCCGGAGCGGCGAGCGCGTACCGCGCGGCCCTGGCGCTGCGCCCGAATGACCCCGCCGGCCGGATGAAGCTCGCGGCGGTGCTGCGCGACGCGGGCGACTACCCCGCGGCCGCGAAGGAGTTCCAGGCGCTCCTGGCGGACGATTCTCTCGGCGACCTCGCGTGCGCCAATCTCGCGTACTGCGCGCGGCGGGCCGGCGACGCGGCGCTCGAGGTGAGCGCCTGGCGTCGCGCGCTCGAGCTCAACCCGCGCGACGCGTACGCTTACCGCCTCTACCTCATCGCGCTCGGCCGCGCCGGAAGGGTGGCCGAGGAGGCGGCGCTCGTGACGAAGGCCATCAAGGAGCGCCCGGCCGACCCGTTGCCCAGGATCGAGTACGCCCTGCTCGCCCGCGCCGGGGGGGCCGAGGAGGAGAGCCTGCGCGCGCTGCTCGACGCCCTCGTCATCGAGCCCAACGACGCGTACGCCCGATCGGAGCTCCGCTCGGCGCTGGCGCTCCAGCCCGCCCGCGCCAGGAAGCTCCTCGACGAGGTGAGCGCGGCCTCCGGGAAGGAGCCCGACCCGACCATCGGCGCGCTCCGGAGGGCGGCGGTCCTCCGCGCGGTCGGCCGCGACACCGAGGCCGAGGGGGTGCTGGCGGCCGCTGCCGCCGGGGGGCCGGGCGACGCCAGGCTTCTCGTGGCGCTGGCGGTCAGCCATCGGGACGTCGGCGCGCCGCCAGCCGACGTCGCCGCGGAGCTCGGCCGCGCGCGCGACATTGCGCCCGACTATTTCCAGGCGCGGTTCTACCTCGCCTCGACGCTGCTCGCGATGTCGCGGTTCGACGAGACCGCCGCCGAGGCCCAGGCCGCGGTGCGCCTCGTGCCGAACAGCGCGGAGGCGCTGGCGATCCTGGGCGCGGCATGGCGGGGGGCCGGCGGGGAGGAGAACCTCTCCCGCGCCCGCGGGGCCCTGAGGCGGGCCCTCGAGCTCGATCCGATGGACACCGGCGGGGCGACGCGCTTCCTCCTCGCGAAGGTCGCCTGGCAGCTCGGATACGCGGACGAGGCGAACGCGGCCCTCAAGGGAGATCTTCCCGTCGAGCCGGACGAGATGTACCGGCTCGCCTGGGAGAGCGTGCGGGACAACTACTTCGATCGCACGTTCAACGGCCAGGAATGGGCGCGATGGCGCGATCGGTTCGCCGGCAAGCTCGAGACGGAGTCGGACGCGCTCGGTGCGATCGCCCTCATGCTGGCCAGCCTCGACAACCGCGACACACGGCTGCGAAGCGCCGATCAGACGGCGAATCTCTTCTTCACCCCGCGTGCGACCACGATCCAGCGCGATCCCCTCGGCAAGAACACCGTGACCAGCAAGACCGTCGCGACCAGCACGGTGGAGGGGAACGTGGGCTACGTCGCGATCAGCAACATGGCCGACCCCAAGCTCGTCGGCGAGGTCTCGAAGGCGATGGGGGAGATGAAGGAGAAGGACGCGGTCATCCTCGATCTGCGCGGGAACCCGGGGGGAGGCGAACGGGACGTGGAGGATGTGACCGCCATGCTCGTGAAGCCGGGAACGCCGACCGGCAAGGTCATCACCGCCGATGGGTCCACGACCTCCGAGAGCCACGGCCAGAAGGCGCCGATCATCCCCGACAAGCCGGTCGTCGTGCTCATCGATCGGAACACCGGGTCCTCGGCCGAGGCGCTCGCCGGCGCTCTCAAGGAGTCCCATCGCGCCGTGATCGTCGGCGAGCCGACCTACGGCAAGGCGGGGATCCAGTTCCCGCGGCTCCTTCCCGACGGCACGACGCTCCTCGTGGCCGTGGCCGAGAACGCGAACCTCGCGGGCGTGCCGTACACCGGCGTCGGGATCCAGCCGGACGTGCCGGTCGATTCGGCGATGCCCTCTCAGGATCCGTCAGGTGACGCGGCGATGAACAAGGCGAAGGAAATCCTCGGCAAGGAAAGATCTCGACGGCGCCCGGCGCCGCAGCCGGCGCCCGCGCCGTGACGCCGCAGGGAAGCATGCCTCGATTCGCGCCGCTGCTCGGAATCGCTCTGGTCGTGCTCGGGGCAGCCCTGTACCTCCCGGCGGCCGGCGGCCCGCCGCTGATGGACGAAGGCGAAAGACTCGCCGGGCTCTCCGCGGGGACCCCGGGCGACGCCGCGGTTCACCGGGACGCCCCCGACGAGTTCCGTCCGGCCGCGAACCTCGCGACCCACGCGCTCCTCGCGTTGGGCGGTGAGGCGGTGTCGATCCGGATCGCGGCGGCGGTGCTCCACGGCCTCTCCGCGCTGATCCTCTTCCTCCTGGTTCGCCGCCTCGTCGGAGCGGACGACGAGGGGGCGGCGCCGGCCACCCTCTTCGCTCCCGCCGCCGCCGCGGTGCTCTTCGCGGTGCACCCTCTCGGATCCGAGGCGATCCTCGCGCACGCGGCCTTTCCGACGGTTCTCGCGACGCTCCTGGCGATGTCGTCCCTGCTCCTGGCGGCGCGCGCGGGGGACGACGAGGGGGGCGTGCGTCTCTTCGCGTCGGCGTCGTTCTACCTGGCGGGGCTCCTCGCGGACGCCTCCATCTGGCCGGTCGGCCTCCTCGCGGCGTCGCTGGCCCGCGGGACCGGCGTCCAGGGAACCGCGATGCCGGCCCCGGCGTGGCGAAGACACCTCCCGTACGCCGTGTCGCTCGGGCTCTTCTACGCCGGTTGGATGGCTCGGACGTGGCCCGGCCTGTCTCCCTTTCCGCTGCACCGCCCCTGGAGCCCCGGCGCCGGGCTCGCCTCCCAGGCGGCCGCGTTCTGCCTGGAGCTGAAGCTCCTTGTCCTCCCGATCGGTCTGAGCCTCGATCACGGCACGCCGGCGCTCGGGGGGACCTGGAACCTCCAGGCGATCGCCGGCGCCGGGCTCCTCGCCGGATTCCTTCTCGCGGGCCTCGCCCTCGGGCGTCGGCGCGGGGCGGCGTCCCTGGCGATCGGCTGGTACTCGCTCCTCCACCTTCACGCGCTGCTCGCGCCGCCCGAAGATCCGCTGGCCGAGCGCCGCGTGTACGCCGTGACGATCGCCTTCGGCCTCGCCGCCGCCGCCGCGGGCCGCGATCTCGAGCGCCGGGGCGCCGGCCGCGCCGCGCTGGCGGGGACGGCGATCGTCTCGATGCTCCTGGCGTTGGGAACGGTGGGCCGCGTGGCCCTCTGGCGCGATCCCGAGGCGCTCTGGCGCGCCGCCTCCGAAGTGAACCCGGTCAGCCCGCGCCCGCAGATCGCCCTCGCCAACCTCGCCGCGTCGCGCGGCGACCTGGATGGGGCGCTGCAGTCGTTCGAGGCGGCCGTCGCGAGATCTCCCCGCAGCGCCCCGATCCAGGGGGGGGTGGCCGAGATCTACTTCCGGAAGGGCGACTACCAGCGCGCGCTGCAGGAGGTCGACAAGGCGATGAGCCTCGATCCCTCCTACTTCCCGGCGTACATCACGGCGGGGAACGCCTTCATGATGCGGAACCAGCCACGGGACGCGTTCCTCGCCTTCAACGCGGCCCTGCGGCTCCGGCCGGAGGATCCGTCGGCGCTCTTCAACATGGGGGTCCTGCTCTTCGAGCAGAACCGGTTCGGGAAGTCCGCGGAGTTTCTGCAGAAGGCGTCCGCGGCGCGGCCGCGCGACGCGGAGATCCTGTTCCGGCTCGGCATGGCGAGGCTGAACACGTCGGATCTCCCGGGTGCCGCGGAGGCGCTCAGGGGATGCCTCGCCGAGGCCCCGGACCGGGTCGATGCGAAGCTCAACCTCGGGACCGTGATGACCCAGATGAAGCATTTCGAGGAGGCCGGCCAGATCCTCTCGGGGATCCTCGCCGCCGATCCGGAGAACGCGAAGGCGCTCAACGGCCTGGCCGTCCTCGCCTCCGTCCAGGATCGCTGGGACGTCGCGAGGGATCTGTTCGAGAAGGCGTGGAGCGCCGACCCGAACGATCTTCGCGTGCTCTACAACCTGGCCGGAGCGTACGAGAGACTCGGGGATCGCCCGAAGGCGATCGAGAGCTACCGGAAGTTCACCGCGGAATGGAAGGGCTCGCTGGACGCCTCGGAGGAGGCGCGGGCCCGCCTCAACGCTCTCGAGGCGCGGCCCGCGCGCTGATCCGGAGGGGGGCTACCGGCTCGACGGCGCCGCGCCGCCGGGCGAGGCGCCGAGGATCCCGTCGATCATCGCCTTGATCGTTGGGAAATCCCGCTTCGGAAGGCGCTTTCCATTGATGAAGACCGACGGCGTGCCCGAGACCGCCGCCTTGCGCCCGTCCTCGACGTCCTTGTCGACCGTCGTCCTGTACGCCTCGCTCTTGATGGCGCTCTCGAGGGCTTTCTCGTCGAGGCCGAGCTGCTTCGCATACCCCTTGTAGACGTCGATGATCTGGTCCGGAGTGCTCTTGTTCATCGCCTGATTGTTCTGGAAGAGCAGATCGTGCATCTCCCAGTACTTGCCGTGCTCCTTGGCGAAGAGCGCGACCATGGAGCCCGACTTCGCGTTCTGGTGGAACGAGAGCGGGAACTGCTTGTAGACGAACCGGACCTTGTCCGGGTAGGTCGACATGACCTGCTTCCAGAGCGGCTCGGCGCCGGCGCAGTAGGGGCACTGGTAGTCGCTGAACTCCACGATGGTGACCGGCGCGCCCACCGGTCCGCGCACCGGAGCCCCGGTGATGTCGATCTGGTAGACCTGGTTGGGGTCGGGCTGAGCCGGACGCATCGCCGCGGTCATTTGCCCGGCGATCGCCGGCACGTCGCCGCCGGACTTCGACGCGTCGATGAGCTTCTGCACCGTGCCGAAGTCCCAGTTCGGGGACTGCACGCCGTCGACGTACATCGTCGGGGTCCCCTGGACGCCGACCTTCGTCCCCTCGAGCATCTCCTGCTCCAGGAACCTCGCCGTCTCGGGGTCGGCGGAGTCCCTGTCGAACGCCGCCATGTCCAGACCGAGGCTCTCCGCGTACCGGCGGATCGACGCCGCGTCGAGCGCGCGCTGGTTCGTGAAGAGGAGGTCGTGCATCTCCCAGAACTTCTTCTGCTTGCCGGCGGCGATCGCGGCGAGCGCGGCCGGCCGGGCGTTCGGGTGGATCGAGACGAGGGGGAACTCCTTGAAGTAGAACTTCACGTCGTCCGGATACGCCTGCATGATCTGCTTCACCACGGGCTCGGCGCGCCCGCAGTACGGGCACTGGAAGTCGCTGAACAGGACGACGGTGACCTTCGCGGAGGCCTTGCCCATCATGGGCGCCACGGCCAGGTTGATGTCGTAGCGCTTCGCGGGACCCGCGGGTCCGCCCGCGGCCGGGGTCGGCGCCGCCTGATCCCGCATCGCGTTGAGGGCCGCGACGATCTGCTGATCGGTCTGGCCGGTCTTCACCGCAGCGACCACCGCCGCCGCCATCCCGGGGCTCTTGGGGCAGGACTTGTCCTCGACGCGGCACTGGGCGATGGACATCCCGCACGGGCAGGCGCACTTGTTGCCGTTCATGATCTGGAGCGCCCGCTCCTTCTGGACGGAGTCCAGACCCGATAGATCGACCCCCGACAGGCCTTCCCGATAAAAGGTGGCGCCCGCCTGGGCGGCCGGCTTGGCGGCCTGATCCTCGCGCGCCGAGGGCTGTCCGGAGGCGCACGCCGCCACCACGAGCATCAGCAAGAGACTCAGTTTCTTCATTTGTGGGTTCCCCGCGGTTCGGTCCGGACACGAGGCCGCCTGCTGCCGGTGGGTCACGGACCAGAGTGAGCGAAAAGAGGATGGGATCATACCGCGGGTCGGATCCTTGTCAAGGAAACCGGCCGGCGCCGCGGCCCGCCCGCGCTCTCGCGAGCATGCATATATGTTACCTCTGTCTTGACACTTCGGATTGACGAAATATACATACCATCCAAGTCGTAGTCGAACATTTGACGTTTCTGGATAGGGTATGGGTTCCGCGTAGGTGGGCCCACCCGCGACCTGACGGAGGATTGGTATGAAGAGCCGTGGATTCCTGGCCGCGCGATGGGGGCTCGTCGCCGCCCTCTTTTTGATCGCGTCGGTGAGCCCGTCCCACGCCCAGGCGAACATCACCGGGACCGTGCGCGGGTACGTCGCCGACGACTCAGGCAACTTCCTGCCGGGGGCCAGCGTCACGATGTTCGGTGAATCGCTGGGCACCGCCGGGAGGACCGCCATCACCGATCTCGAGGGGGCTTTTAGCTTCGACGCCGTCCCCGTCGGGACGTACTCCCTGAAGACGGTGATGATCGGGTACCGCCCGTACGAGATCGTGCAGATCGTCGTCAACCCGGACGAGACCCGCACCTTCAACGTCGTGCTGGTGGAGGGGCTGACCGAGCGCGTCGTCGTCGTGGCGGAGCGCACGGCGGTCGACACAACCAACACCTCGACCCATGAGGTCCTCGACGCCTCGTACGTCAACAAGCTCCCCCTCATCTCGCGCCGGTACCAGCAGATTCTCACCCTGTTCCCCGGGGTGAGCAACGCCGGCGGGTACACGCTGGCCCAGTACCACGTCAACGGCGGCCGCGAGACGCAGAACGGGTTCCGGCTGGACGGCGCGAACATCAACGATTTCGTGACCGGCACGTTCGGCCTGAACATCAACCAGAACGCCATCGAGAGGTTCGAGCTGAACACCTCCGGCTACCAGGCGGAGTACGGCGAGCAGTCGGGCGGCATCGCCAACATCGTCACCAAGTCGGGGACGAACACCTTCGAGCTGCTCTACTCGGGCTTCTACCGCAGCGACGCCTTCTCGGCCAACACGCCGGGGGCGCGCCAGCTCTGGAAGACCTCCGACGCTGACGGCACCACCTCCAACAACCACCTCGCACGCCCGGAGACGCAGGACTGGCAGGAGCTGGCGGTCGGCGGGCCGCTCATCAAGAACAAGCTCTTCTTCTTCACCTCGTTCCAGTACTGGCAGGAGGACATCGGCTCCCTCTTCAACAACTCGATGCGGCAGGGGGATCGCTACCACGGTCAGTTCAAGCTGACGTGGCAGGCGACGCCCACGAACACGGTCGTGGCGAACGTGGCCACCGACCCGTCGCAGTTCAAGAACCTGATCACCGACGCCCGCTACGCGGAGGGGACGAACTTCAACCAGTCGCAGGGGGGCTACTTCGTCCAGGTCCGCGACACGCAGAACCTCAGCTCGAGGACTTTCCTGGAGTCGCAGCTCTACGTCCAGCACGGCTACCTGGCCGTGCGCCCGGCGGACACGGGCCTCGGCACCTACACGATCACGTTCGATCCCAGCGCCCCGACGACCTTCACGGGGACCTACCCGAACGATCAGGATCGCACCACGTACCGCTCGCGCGCGAGCAGCAGCATCACGACGCAGATGGGGTCGCACCGCCTCAAGTCCGGGTTCGACTACTCGTGGATGGAGTTCAGCGGCGCGAACCGGACGAACAACACGGTCATCGACGCCAGCGCCTACCTCGGCCCCGGCAACACGCTGACCTACACGTACGATTACAACAAGACCGACCGGACGCACCGGAAGGACAGCGAGCTCGGCGCCTTCGTCCAGGACACCTGGATCCTCGACGAGCACTGGACCGTCGAGGGAGGGCTGAGGCTCGATCACCAGAGCGTCCTCGGCCAGTCGAACGTCGCGCCGCGGCTCGGCGTCGCCGTGGACCCGGCCGCCAACGGCAAGTCGAAGATCTACGGCAACTGGGGCCGCTTCTACGACAACGTCTTCACCAGCTTCATCGACTCGCAGCGCGCCGACGGCTACACCGTGCGCCAAACGTTCGTCCAGCCGCCGACCACCTACCAGTACAACGTCGTCACCGCGGTGGTCGAGTACGCCGCCGACGGGAAGCTCCAGGCCCCCTACAAGGACTCGTACACCCTCGGCTACGAGCGTGAGCTCCCGTGGGACATGCGCATCGGCGCCAGCACGACGCACTGGAAGGGCTACGACCAGCTCCGCGTGACCCAGACCAACGACCTCGCCAGCGTCCCCTCGTCCGTGAACCTCTCTCCCTCGGCGACCGGGGCGATCATCTTCGACTCCCTGGGGCGGAACCAGTACGACGACTGGAAGGTGATGGTGAGGAAGGCGTTCAGCCATCGCCTCGAGGTCCTCGCGTCGTACACGAGGTCGCGCGCCCTCGGCGACTCCAGCGCCGACTTCGGCCTCGAGAACCGCGCCGATCAGCGCTCGCTCGACTACACCCGCCTGAGCTACGACCGGCCGAACCTGATGAACCTCTCCGCGTTCCTCTCGCTGCCCTGGGGGATGGAGGTCACGGGGATCGCCCGGTACCAGTCGGGCCGGCTCTACAGCCCCGTCGTCTTCCAGAGCGGCGGCTTCGTCATCGACACCGCCGTCGGCGGCAAGAACTCGCAGCGGATGCCGGCCGTCGAGTCGCTCGACATGTCGATCTCCAAGCGCCTGCAGTTCGGCGGGTCGCAGCTTCGCCTCACCGCGCAGTGCTTCAACGTGACCAACCATCTCAACGCCGTCGCCGTCGAGACGAACCCGAACGCGAAGGGGTTCCGGAGCCCGGTCGACACCGACTTCGGGAGGATCTTCCAGTTCGGCGCCGAGATGCGTTTCTAGGGCCATGATTCGGGTGCGGCGGCCCCGGGGGAGGGGACGTCGGTTCCGGCGGGGTGCCTCCGGGCGCCCCGCCGGCGCCTATGAGTTCGACAGGAGCCGGTCGTGCGCATGATGCGGATGAGGTATCTGCTCCAGGCGATGCTCGTCTGCGTCGTCGTCGTGACGGAGCTCGTCCCGGCCTTCTCCCTCGGGCCCACGACGATCGCCGTCGTGCTGAGCCGCGACATCGCGCCGTACCGGGAAGCGCTCAAGGGGTTCCAGTCCGCCCTCGAGTCGGCCCGGGTCCCCATCCGGATCGTGGAGTACAACCTCGAGACGGCGAGCCACGATCCCGCGGGCTTCGTCGAGAGGATTCGATCCCGGCGCCCCGCCCTCATCCTGACCCTCGGCAGCTCGGCGACCAGCCTCGTCTCCGCGTCGGTGCGCGACGTCCCGGTGGTCTTCTCGCTCGTCCTTCCCTCGAGCCCCGCGGAGTCGATCGAGGCGCTGCGGTCCGCGCATCCGAACGTCGCGGGCGCCTCCATGCAGATTCCGGTTCACACCCAGTTCTCGAAGATCCGCGAGATCCTCCCCTCGGCGAAGCGCGTGGGCGTCCTGTACGACCCCAAGAACTCCTGGCAGGAGGTCGAGGCGGCCCAGAAGGTCGCCCTCAGCATGGGCCTCGAGCTGGTCGCGCTGCCGGTCACGTCGGAGGAGGGGATCGTCCAGCGGATGGACGAGGTCGCCGGGCGCGTGGACATCCTCTGGTCGGTGGCCGATTCCACGGTCTTCTCGCCGCAGGGGCTCAAGCACATCCTCCTTTCGACGCTGAGGGGCCGCATCCCGTTCGTCGGCCTGAGCCCCGCCTTCGTGAAGGCGGGGGCGCTCCTGGCCCTCTCGTGCCGGTACGACGACGTCGGACGCCAGTCGGGCGAGATCGCCTCGCGCATCCTCGCGGGCGACGATCCGGCCCGGATCGTGACCGCGGTCCCGCGCGAAGTCTCGCTGAGCGTGAACATGAACACGGCCAGGCAGATCGCCGTCGGGATCAGCGACGACGTACAGCGCATGGCCGAGGTCTTCTTCTAAGCCATGAAGCGATCGGGCCTCGCGCTCCGGTTCACTCTCCTCACCTCCCTACTCGTCCTCATGACGGCGGGCGCGCTGAGCCTGTTCGCGCTCTGGGACTACCAGGTGAGCCAGACCGCGGCGATCCGCCAGCGCGGCATCACGCTCGCGCGGAACCTCGCGTACAACAGCGAGCTGGGCGTCCTGACGAAGAACCGCAGGCTCCTGGGCGAGCTGGTCGCGGGGATTTTCCAGGAATCCGACATCGTGGAGGTCTCGGTCACCGACCTTTCGGGGGAATCGCTCCTCGACAACCGCCGGGAGGGATACAGCCCGAGCGGCCAGATCCCGCTCCGGGATTCCGAGAGCGTCGCCGTCGGCGCGGGGATCGCCCGGATCACCGGCCTCGCGCGCCAGGCCGGAGAGCGCGCCGAGGTCCTCTCGGTCTCCTACCCTGTCTTCACGCGCCGCGGGACGAGGACGAACGAGGAGATCGGCTTCCTCCTCGAGGAGGAGGAGTCGAGCAGCAACAAGCTCGAGACGATCGGCGAGGTGAAGATCGGGTTCAGCCTGGAGCCGACGCGCCTCGAGCTCGCGAAGCTCCGATCGATCTTCGGCATGCTCACCCTCGCGGTCATCGCGTTCGGCCTCCTCGCGACGGCTCTCCTCGTGCGCATCGTCGTCCGCCCCATTCGGTCGCTCGTTGCGGCGACGCAGCGCATCGCGCACGGCAGCCTCGACGAGGTGGTGGAGGAGCGCTCGGGCGACGAGATCGGCGATCTCGCGCGCTCGTTCAACCGGATGACCTTCGAGCTCAGGAAGTCGCGGAAGGAGCTCGAGACCTATTCCGCCGATCTCGAGAAGCAGGTTCGGCTGCGGACCCGGGAGCTGGAGGAAGCGCAGAGCCAGCTCGTCCAGGCCGAGAAGATGTCGGCCGTGGGACTGCTCGTCTCCGGGGTCGCGCACGAGCTGAACAACCCGCTGGCCGGCGTGGTCGGCTACTCGCAGCTCCTGCTCAAGGAGGACGCCGGCGAAAAGGTCCGCCGCGGCCTCGAGAAGATCAATCGCGAGGCCGAGCGGTGCAAGAAGATCGTCCAGAACCTCCAGACCTTCGCGCGCAAGCGGACGCCGCAGAAGGAGTACATCGGCGTCAACGGCATCGTGGAGTCGAGCCTCGAGCTCCGCTCGTACCAGCTCCGCGTCGACAACATCGGCGTCGAGACCGATCTCGATCCCGGCCTTCCGAAGACGATGGGGGACTTCCACCAGCTCCAGCAGGTCTTCATCAACATCCTCGTCAACGCGCACCAGGCGATGATGGAGAGGGGCGGGGGGAAGCTGAAGATCACCTCGCGCGAGGTCGATGGCTTCGTCCGCTTCGAGATCCGGGACGACGGCCCCGGGATCTCCGAGGAGAACCTCTCCCGGATCTTCGATCCCTTCTTCACGACGAAGGAGGTCGGCCAGGGAACGGGGCTGGGCCTCTCGATCTGCTACGGGATCATCGAGGAGCACCACGGGCGGATCTCGGCCCGGAACCATCCCGAAGGGGGCGCCCTCTTCACCGTGGAGCTGCCGATTCTCGCGGCCCCGGAGGCGGCGCCGGAGAAGACGCAGCCCCGGGTCTCGGCCGCCGCGGCGCTCTCCCCCGGGGGCGGGGCGGTCCTCGTCGTCGACGACGAGCTGACGATCGTGGACATCCTCTACCAGGTGCTGAAATCGGACGGCTACCGCGTCGACACCGCGCTCAGCGGCGCGATCGCCCTCAAGAAGCTCGAGAAGGAGCGCTACGATCTGATCATCAGCGATCTGAAGATGCCCGGGATGAGCGGGCAGGAGCTCTACGAGCGCGTGCGGCATCTCGACGAGCGACTCGCGCGGCGGATCATCTTCTCCACGGGAGACGTCGTCAGCTCGGACACGCGCGCCTTCCTCGAGAAGACCGGCAACGCCTACCTCCAGAAGCCCTTCGGCATCGACGCGATGCGGCAGGCCGTCATGGCCGCGATGCAGGCCGCCATGTTAGAGTCGGCCCCCGCGCCGCGCTGAGAGGGCGGGCCGTCACGCCGCCGCCCGTCGAGGACGCCGCGTCGCACCCACCGATGAGCCAAACCGGGAGCCCCGCCGGAGCCTCGAGAGCCCTGAGGCGCACCCTTCTCGGCGTCGCCGCGATCGCCGTGGCGGCCGGAGCCGCGGCGCTCCTCCACGTCTCCCGACCCGGCGCGCCGGCCGTTCCCGAAAGCTCCGGCGCCCCGCCGGATCTGGCGCGCACGCTCGCGCACCCCATCGTCCTCATCGGCCTCGACGGCGCCGACTGGCAGATCGCCGGGCCGCTCATCGACGCCGGAAAGCTCCCGAACCTCGCACGGCTCCGCCGCGACGGGCTCTCGGGCTCGATGCGCTCCGCCCCGCCGCTCCTCTCGCCCCTCCTGTGGACCACCGCGGCGACGGGCAAGTCCCCCGAAAAGCATGGCATCGTCGACTTCCTGGTCCCGGACGAGGCGACCGGGGAGAAGGCGCCGATCTCGTCGAAGTACCGGCGCGTGAAGGCGCTGTGGAACATCTTCTCGGAGCGCGGTCTCTCCTCCGCCTTCGTCGCCTGGTGGGCCACCTGGCCCGCCGAGCCGATCCGCGGCGCCATCGTCTCGGATCGCGTGGCCTACTCGCTCTTCGACGTCCGGGACGTGGGACGCGGCGACGCCGCGCTCGTCTCCCCGGCCGCCCTCGGGCCTGCGGTGCGCGCGCGCGTGGTGCGCCCGGCCGACGTCACCGACGCGGAGATCGAGCGCCTCGCCGCGGTCGGCCCCGAAGAGATCCGGGCCGCGCGGGCCGCGGCGGCGCGGGGAGGCGACGACGCCTCCCGCGACCGGCTCGTGCACCTCCTGCGGATCGTCGCCGCCGCGCGCACCTACCACGCGGTGGCCCTCGACATCCTCCGGCTCGGGCAGCCCGACCTCTTCTCGATCTACTACCAGGGGATCGACGAGGTGTCGCACCGGTTCGAGCACTGCTCGGATCCGCCGCTGCCGGCGTGCGGGGCCGCCGACGCCGCGAGGTACGCGCGGACCGTCGGCGCCTACTACGAGGTCCAGGACGCGATGCTCGGCGAGATCCTCGCCGCCGTCGATCCCGCGTCGTACGTCCTGGTGATCTCCGACCACGGCTTCCGCAACGGGGGGGACCGGCCGAAGGACGACACACCCGACATCGCGGGGAAGCCCGCGAAGTGGCACCGCCCCTACGGCATCGCGGCGCTCGCGGGGCCCGGCATCTCGGAAGGATCGCTCGAGAGCGTCACGCTCATGGACATCGCGCCGACGGTGCTCGCCCTCGCGGGGCTTCCGGCCGCCGCCGACATGCCGGGGCACGCCCTGGTCTCGCTTCCCGGCGCCGCGAAGGCCGCGCCCATCCCGAGCTACGGCCCGCTCGACCGCGCCCCCGCCGTGGCCGCCGCGGCCCCGGCGGGCGACCAGGAGGACGCCGAGGGGCGCGAGGCGATGCTCGAGAACCTCCGCTCGCTCGGCTACATCGGCAGCGCCGGGAAGGGGAGCGGCACCGCCGAGGCGGGCGCCGCCCCCGGCGGGGAGATCGATGGTGCCACCCCCGAGACGCTCACCGCCCACACGAACGTCGGCGCCCTGCACCTCCAGAAGAATGAGACCGCCGAGGCGGCGCGCGAGTTCGAGGCGGCGCTGAAGCTCAAGGACGACTACCCGCCGGCCCTGATAGGCCTCGCGGGCGTCCGCGTCAGGGAGGGAGAGATCTCGGAGGCCGAGGCGCTGACCCTTCGCGCCATCGAGTCGAGCCCGAGCGTCGAAGGGGGCCTCTACATCCAGTACGCCGGGCTCGCCATCCAGACGCATTCGGCCGCGGGCGCCCGCGGGACGCTCGAGCGTCTCGGAGCCGCGCGCCCCGCGGTCTCCGAGATCCCGGTGGCGCTGGCTGTCCTCGCCCTCGACTCGGGAGGGGTGGGCGAGGCCGAGGCGCTGCTCAGGGAGGGGCTGAGGCTCGAGCCGACCTCCACCGAGGCGATGACGCGCCTCTTCCAGATGAAATTGCGCGCGGGCGCCGAGCCCTCCCTCGAGGGGGATCTCCGCCGCGCGCTCGCGGAGAATCCGGCCAGCGTGCTGCACCACAACTGGCTCGGGCTGATCCTCCAGAAGAGTGGAGACGCCGCCGGGGCCGAACGGGAGTTCAAGGCCGCGCTTGCGACCGCCCCCGACTTCGGCGGCACGATGGCGAACCTCGGGGCGCTCTACGGGAGGACGGGAAGGCTCGCGGAGGCCGTGGACGTTCTCTCTCGCGCCCTCCGCATCGATCCCGGAGACCTCGAGTGCCGCGTCAACCTCGGCGCGGCGCTGGGAAAGCTCGGCAGGACCGACGAGGCGCTGGCCGTCCTCCAGAAAGGCGTCGCCCCGGGTGACGCCCCCCCCGCCCCCGAGCTCCTCGACGCGATGGCGGTCGCGTGGGCGCAGAAGGGTGAGGTGCGCCGGGCCGCGGATCTGCTCCGCCAGTCCCTCGCGCTCAACCCGGACCAGCCGAGGGTCTGGGAGATGCTGAAGGAGCTGGCCGGCGATCGCTGACGGTCCGGCACACCTCCAGGGCCGGTCACCCTCGTCGGGCAGCGCCCCGAGGGGCTCACGGACGAGCCCCCCCAAGCTCCGCGCCGCCGCGCCCTAGGGCGCGGCGCTCGCGGTGACGGCCGCCGCGCCGGGAGCGGTGCGGGACGCGGACAGCATCGATCCCTCCCGTTCCCCAGGCGCTTGCCGGCGGGCGCCGTCGTCGTCCGTGTCGGGCATGAACCGGCGAAAGTGAGTCCATGCCGCGGGCTGCCGTTCGAGAATGAAGGCCCGTATGGCCTGAAAATGTCGCTCGTAGATCGCGCGAACTTCCCGCGTTTCGGCCGCGGTCAGCTCGCCGTAGGTCCCGCGCGCGGCCCGCTCGCGGACGTACCCCCACGCCGCGGCCTCGTAGAAATCGTGCGTCGCCGCCGCGTCGCCGAAATCGACCAGCGGGACGCTCCACCCCCGCGCGAGGTGCCTCGCGTGGAAGTACTCGTGGTCGAGGATCAGCCGTCGCCACGCGTCGGACCGCGCCGGATCGAGGGCTGCGGGGAAGAGGACGATGTCGTTGCGCGCCCCCCATCCGCTCGCGGGGGCGTCTTTCTTCTCGCGAGGATCGGCTCCCCCCGATCGAACCAGCCCCGAGTAGAGGGACTGCGCCGACGGGGCCGCGGCATCGCCGCGGATCACCCTCACCGCATGAATGTAGGAAGCGTAGTCGGGATGGAGCTCCCCAAGCATGGCGCCTGCGTCCTCCGGAGCCCGCACCCTCGGCGCCGGAGAGGCCCCCCACGATGGGCGCGCGTCCGCCGACGCGAGCGCGACGGCGAAGATCGCGGCGCTGATCTTCAGACCTGGCCGGATCGGCAACCTCGGGAACTCCCGGTCCGCCGGGGCGCTGCAGGAGAGCGCCCCACGATGGCGCGGACGTGGGCGAAGTGTACGGTGAATTCGCGGGACGGCCACGCGGAATCGAGCGACCCCTCGCCGACGGGCGGGCCGAATCGTCACTAGCCCAACTGATTTCACGATTCCGGACGGATGGTCAGCGACCGTGCCTGGTGATCCACGCGAGCCCGGCGGTGATCCCCCAGCGCGACGAGTCGCCATCGAAACCTCGAAAAAACGACAGCGATCCGGCGATCCCCTCCCCCGAGGCCCGCCGGTAGGCTCGACGCACCCCGAGGTGAAAGTAGCCGGACGAGTTGTGGAAGCGCGAGAAGATCTGCCCCTCGATCTCCGTCGTGACCGAGAGCGACTCCTCGGGGCCGAGCCAACCGCCGAGGCCGTACGTCACGACGTCATCCTGCGAGCCGTGGCGGAGCGGATTTCCGAGAAGGAGGAGCCCGGCCGAGCCGAAAATCCCCGAGCCGCGAGTCCTCGCTCCGGAGGTCAAGGAGAATCCGACGTCCGCCTCGTCGGTCCCGCCGCCGTGCCGGTCGGGGGCCGTGGGCACCTTCGCGAGAAAGTGGAAGGCCGAGGCGACCCCCGTGTCCTCCCGGCCGTCGTGCGCGTACCCGAGATCCACCCTCACGTCGGTGGGCTGGGGGTGCCCCGCGGAGTCGTTCCCGTACGATCCCTGGAGCCCGTACCGGAGCGACGCCTCGACGCGATCGCCGAGCCCGCGCGAGGCGAGCGCCTGCATCGAGACGCGGGTGCGATCGAGCGCTCCCGCGCTCAGGTCACTGAAGGGGGACCGCTCGTGATCGATCCACGATCCCTCCGCGCCGAGCTCGGTGCTCCCTTCGCCGAGGATCCACGGCTGCGCCGTGACGAACGGGAAGGAGACGCGATTGGGAGCGCCGGAGAGGGGAGCCGCGGCCGACTCGGAAAAACCGAGTGCCGCGGCCACGAGGGCGAGCGGCAGGCAGGCGGAGGGGGCTCTCATGGCCGCGGCAGTCTAACAGTTCGACGCGGCGCGGCCCCGTGTTAGACTGCCCGTCGATCGCCTCCATGGGAGCCCACAGCATGGTGAATCTGCGAGGCCTCTTCCCGCCGATCCCGACCGTCTTCGAAGGCTGGCGCATCTCGGCCGCGCACATCGCCGAGAACATCGCCCGGTGGAACGACGAGCCGCTCGACGGATACGTCGTGCTCGGGTCGAACGGCGAGGCCCCCCTCCTCGAGGAGGGGGAGAAGCGTGAGGCGATCGGCGCCGCCCGCCGGGCCGCCGAGAAGGGGAAGAAGCTCCTCCTCGTCGGAACCGGGCGCGAGTCGACCCTCGCCGCCGTCCGCGCGACGCGCGAGGCCTTCGATCTGGGGGCCGACGCGGTCCTCCTCGGCGCCCCGACGTACTACAAGCCCGAGTACACCGACATGGTCCTCGAGAAGCACTTCCGGAGCGTCGCCGACGCGTCGCCCGGCCCGGTCATCCTCTACTCCGTCCCGCAGTTCACCGGCGTCCCGCTGTCGCCGGCGCTCGTCGCGAAGCTCGCCGCCCATCCGAGAATCGTCGGCATCAAGGACAGCGGCGGCGATCTCGAGAACGTCAAGTCGCTCGTGGCAGTGCGTCGCGAGGGGGGAGCCCCCTTCCACGTCCTCATCGGCAGCGCGCGCGTGTGGGCGGACGGGCTCCTCGCCGGAGCCGCCGGCGGCGTGCTCGCGGTGGCGAACGTCGCGCCGCGCCTGTGCACGGACATCGGCACCGCCGCGCGCCGCGGCGACGCGACGGCGGCGCGGTCGGGCAACGAAAAGCTGATGCCCCTCGCCGCGGCCGTGACGCGGCTGCACGGGATCGGCGGGCTCAAGGCGGCCCTCGATCTGCTGCACTACCACGGCGGCGACCCGAGGCCGCCGCTTCCCCCCGCCACCCCCGCCGCGAGGCTCGAGATCGCGACACACCTGCGAGCGCTCGGTCTTCTGACTTGAAGCTCCTCGTCCTCGGCGGCACCCGTTTCATCGGCCGGCGCCTCGTCGAGGCCCTGCTGGCGCGCGGCCACAAGGTCACGCTCTTCAACCGGGGGCAGAAGCTCGACCCGTTCGGAAATCGCGTCGGCCGCGTCCTCGGGGATCGCGGGAGCCCCGGAGATCTCGCGCGCGCCGCGCACGCGGGGCGCGACGGGATCTTCGACTTCCTGGCGTACGACGCCGCCGGCGCGGCCCTCGCCGTCGACGCCTTCGCCGGCCGGACGGCGCACTTCATCCACATCTCGACGTGCAGCGTCTACTGGTGCACCGGCGACTTCCCCTGCCCGGTCGGCGAGGAGGACTTCGAGCGCCTCTCGGATTTCGAGGAGCGGCCGTCGAGCATCGAATACGCGTACGGCTACGCGAAGCGCAAGGCCGAGGAGGTCTACGCCGCGGCCGGCCGCGAGAGGGACTTCCCCTTCACCGCGATCCGCATGCCCATCGTGGGGGGGGAGGCCGACCCAACGCTGAGGCACATCTCGTACTTCCAGCGGATCGACGACGGCCGCCCTCTCGTCCTTCCCGACGCCGGCGTCGCCTGCTTCCGGCAGATGTACGTCGGGGACGCCGCCGAGACGCTGGCGGACCTCCCGGGAAAGTCCGTCGCGCTCCGGCGCGCCTACAACCTGGCGTGCGGCGAGATCCTCGAGCTGCGCCGCGTCGTCGAGATGTCGGCCGGCTTCCTCGGCCGCCCCGTCGAGACGATCCCGATCCCGCTCTCGGCCCTCGACGCGCGGGGCCTCGACCGCTCGTTCTCGCCGTTCACGCAGCCGGTCAGCCAGATCCCGTCGATCGATCGCGCGAGGGCGGAGATCGGCTACGCCCCCACCCCGTTCGCCGTGTGGCTCGAGCGGATCGCGCGCTGGTACCGCGACCTGTACCGCGCGGGGGCGCCCCCGCAGTACGCCCACAGGGATCTCGAACTCGCGATCGCCGCGGAGTACACGGCGGCGCTCCGCACCGGCGCGCCGTGAACCCGGGCGCGGTTCTCCTCGACGTCGACGGCACCCTCCTCGACGGCGAAAGGGCTTTCCCGGGAGCAGCCGAAGCGGTCGCGAGGGCCCGCGCGCGCGGCCTCACCGTGCGGTTCACGACCAACACCACGCGCCGCCCGCGCGCGGCGACGGCCGCAGCGCTTTGCGATTCGGGGATCGCCGCGCACCGCGACGAGGTGCTGATCCCCGCGAGCCTCGCGCGCGCGAGCATCGTCGGTTCGGGACTGCGGCGCGCCTTCGCCCTGGTCCCGCCGCAGGCTCTCGAGGACTTCGACGGCATCGAGATCGTGGAGGAACGTCCCGACTGGGTCGTCGTGGGGGACATGGGCCCCGGGTTCACCTATGACCTTCTCAACCGCGCCTTCCTGCACCTTCGCGGCGGTGCGAAGCTCCTCGCCCTCCACAAGAACCGCTTCTGGCACGCGGGCCCGGTGCGCGGGGTGGTTCTCGACGCCGGCCCCTTCGTCGCCGCGCTGGAGTACGCGACCGGGATCACCGCGGAGGTGGTCGGGAAACCGTCGCGCCGATTCTTCGATCTGGCCTTGGCCGACGTGGGGCTCCCCCCCGATCAGGTCCTTGTCGTGGGGGACGACATCGTCAACGACATCCTCGGCGGCGCCGCGGCGGGATGTCGGACCGCGCTGGTGCGGACCGGCAGGTACGAGCCCGGCGCCGCCGAGGCCGCCGGCGCAAGACCGGACCTGACTCTCGATTCGATCGCCGACCTTCTTCCGGATTGACCCGCGAAGCCACTTCGGACCGCGCGCGGGGATCAAGGTGGGCGACCCTTCAAGCGCAGGCGCCGGGACCCGTCCTGACGAGTGGGCCGGCTGGAGTCGCCCAGCGGCGTGATGCCCCAAGCGAGCGATCCGCAACCTCGACGGGCGCGGAAGCCGGCCCGCGAGTCATGGAACGGGTGGCGCCGGAGCGGGGTGAGCCCACCTTGATCCCCGCGCGCGGTCCGGGCACCGCGAGGCAAAAAAAAGGAGGCCCGCGATGACGCGAGCCTCCCGCATTCGAACGGAAAAAACGATCGCCTAGAAGTCGACGATGATGTTCTGGTTGAAGCCGCAGGTGTCCACGGAGAACCCGACGGTCTTCGATACCTTCTTGCCGTTGACGTTCGCGCTGACGGTCACCTGGTAGGAGCCCGGCAGGAGCTGGATCGGGTTCGACACCGTCCCGTACTCGCGGTGGAACTGGAACGGCGCGCAGGGCGCGCCCGGCACGACCGTCTGAAGCGCCGCGTTGAACACGACGTCGTTCGTGTCGAGCAGGTTCTTGTTCCGATTGGCGTTGATCCGCTGGAGCTGGATCTTGGTGACCACCGCCAGCGGCACGCCACCGGCCCGGACGAGGACCCTCGCGCCCGTCCTCACCGCCTCGCCGCACATCGCGCGCGTGACGCTCTGCGTGGCGTGCGTGATCGGATCGGACTCGTACGTCACCGTCACGTTTCCGGTCCGCGCCCTGTCGAGCGTGACGGGCCCGAAGACGTCCTGAAGCGCCCCGTCGCCGGCCACGTGCCCCGGCTGCAGGATGATCGGGAACGACGGCACCGCGGCGAGGGAGTACTCCGCCGGATCGTTCGTGATCGCGAAGTTCGTGATGTTCAGGTTGCACTGCCCCTTGTTCGAGACGGGGAAGGGCTCGGGGGTCTTGCACGCGCCCACCGACTGGATGACCGTCGCCGGGAATCCGAGATCCGGCGGCACGTCGATCGAGGCGACGGGGGTGTTCGCTGTCACGGTGAGAGACTTCACCGGCGTGACCGGATCGTCGCCCATGATCACCAGGGTGCAGCTCTTCGGCCCCGCGGACGTCGGCGTGAAGCGGATGACGACGCCGAGACAGAAGTCGTGGCTGACCGTCGCCGGGAACGGGTTGTTGACCAGCGTGAAGTCGGCGCACGCCGGTGAGAAGGCCACGCTGGTGACGTGGAGATCGCACGACCCGGTGTTGCAGACCGACAGCGTCTTCTCGGCCTGCGCGCCCGCGCAGACGTCGCCGAAGTCGGTGGAGCCGGTGACCGTCATCGTGCCGGAGGGAGCGCGGCCCGAGACGTTGACGGTCCGGATGGAGTTCACCGGATCGGAGGTGGCGAGGGTGATCGTCCCCGTCTTCGCGCCGAAGGTCGCCGGCTGGAAGCGGATGAAGATCTGCACCGACGCGCCCGGCGCCACGGTGATCGGCAGCGTCTGCGCCCCCGCGACGAGGAAGTCCGCCGAGGAGGAGCTGAGCCCGCTGATCGTGAGCGGGCAGCCGCCGCTGTTGTTGACCGTCAACGCCAGATCCTTGAACGATCCGATGCAGACGTCTCCGAAGTTCCCGGAGTCGGCGATGAGCGTGTCGGCCACCGGGGCGAGCGAGTTGCATGTGGCGGTGAGATCGATGGACGGCTGATCGACGTCGTTGGTCTTGACGGTGATCTTGGCCGTCTTCGTCCCGGAGGAGGCCGGGGCGCAGCGGGCCGTGAAGTCCACGTGCGCGTCGGCGCTGATGTCGAGTGGCGTCGCCGGGTTCGGATCGACCGTGATGGAGCTGCTCCCCGAGGTCTGGGAGACGCTGTTCACGATGAGATCGCCGGTGCCCGTGTTGAAGACCTCGATCGGCAGGGCGGCCGAACCGCCGATGCAGACGTTGCCGAAGTCGAGCGAGGCGTTCACGCGGACGTTCGGCGTGCAGGCGGACGGCAGGTCGAACGCCTGGATCGGGTTGATGTCGTTCGGCCCGAGCGTGACGGCCGACACGCCGAGGCCCATCCGGGCGAAGGCGTCCCAGAGGAGGCAGACGTTGACGCCGCCGTTGTCGGTGACGTCGGCCAGCAGGATGGCGTCCCGATCGTCGAGGAAGTCGGGCATCGGCGCCGACATCTTCATCCCGTCGATGACGTCCTGCTGGATCGTCCTGTTGCCCGTCGCCCAGCCGTACTTCTTGACGAGGTTGGCGCGCGCGATCCAGAGCGTTTCGGCCCAGAGCTCTCCGGTGTTGTGCACCTCGGGGGAGCAGAGCCCCTGGTTGATCGCGGTGGCCGGCGGCTGGCACTGGAAGTCGAACTGGCAGCCGGTGGCGTTGCACGTGTTCCCGCCGCCGCAGTCGGAGTTCTTGGTGCAGGTCATGCTCGAGTTGTTGCTGCACACCTTGACGGCGCAGGTCGCCCCGTCGGTGAGGTTCGCGTACGTGCGCGTGAAGACCGTCTGATCGGTCGTGTAGGCCTGGCGGCGGATGCCGAAGCCGAAGAGCCACTCGCCGACGACGTACTGGGCGTCGACCCCGTCGGTCGGATCGACGAGGAACGTCAGCCCCATGAAGTCGGCCCAACCCTCACCGACCTCCTGGAAGCCGGTCAGCGTCGGCACGAGGCGCGAGTGCACGCCGTGCGTGAACTCGTGCGCGATCACGTGGTTGTCGAGATCGCCGTCCCGCTCCGGGCTCGTCTTGTTGCACTGGAACATCTGCATCCGCGGCGACGTGCCGTCGGCCGGCGTGTTGAAGTTGGCGTTGCACAGCGACGGCGTGTTCGCGTCGCGGTTGTCCTGCGCGTCGGCGAGGACCGGATCGTTCCCGGCGCCGCCGAGGCCGAAGTTGTTCACCTGGAAGTTCCCGGAGGCCTCGTCGAAGCCGAGCTGGTAGTAGAGGTCGTGCAGCCGGTTGTTCCAGTAGAAGAGGTTCGCGAGGGCGGCCGACGTGTACGTCTTCGGGTCCATCGTCAGGTCGATGGCGTAGGTGAAGCTCTCACCGGCCCCCGCCGTGGGACGGAATCCGCCGGTGTTGTCGCCGTCGCGGTCGTCCTGCGCGAAGACGTTGTTGCTGGTCGTCGTCGTGCGGCCGGGGTCGGGGCCGCCGTTCCACCAGTCCTCGTGAGGATCGGCGTGCGGGTAGAAGCCGTCCCCGGTGAAGGGGGCGTCCACGCGGGCGACGATACCCGTGGAGGATCCGACCGGGAAGTCGGGGTTGGGGCTGTCGCCGGTGTAGACCTGACCGTGCGTCGGGAGGTGGTTGTACGACGTCAGGTTGTGGCGCCACAGCACCGTCCCGTCCGTCGCGTCCACGATCGTCCGGTAGGAGTCGTTCGTCTCGGCGTCGTCGACCGTGAGATCCCACGCGAGGCGCGCCCTCCCGATTTCCATCGGGAAGAAGACGAGCGTGCCCGCGGGGATGTTGCCGGGCTTCGTCACGCTCGACGCGTCCGCGGCGAGGTTCGCCGCCTCGTCGGCCGTGATCTTCGGATTCTTCGTGTTGGCGCTCGCGTGGACGTCGGGGAGGAGCTCGCCCGCGACGTTCACGATGCGCCCCTCGGCGTCGACGTTGACGTTCAGCATCGCGCCGAAGACGTCGAGCCCGTGCGCGCGCTGCTGGATCGTCAGGTGCGTGACGCCGGTGCTCCGGGTGACGAAGTCGCGCGAGAAGCGGTTCTCGCTGACGTCGGCCGGGGAGAGCCTGAAGAGGGAGAGGTTCTTCCCGAGGAATTCCGCCGCGACGTCGGCGGGGGCCGAGCCGCTCGGGCCGGTGAGGGTCTTCGTCATGCTGTGGATCCGGTTGGGGGCGCCCGTGAGGGCGCTCCAGGCGACCTCGAGATCCGCGGCCTGCTTGCGGAGGGCGCCGAGGGCCTTCCCCTGGCCTGCCGTCATCGCGGCCTCGCCCGCGCCGGGGGCGAGCTTGTGGGCGCGCGCGCCGTTCGCGTCGCGGATGTCCATGTCTGCGGCCGGCCTCTTGTTCTCGTGGCCGTTGCCTCCCGCGGGGGCCGCCGACGGGAGCGAGAGGGCGGCTCCCATCGCGACGGCGATCGCGGACAGTCGAAGAGAGTGGTTCATCATCACTTCAAGCCTCCTGGTGTGTGAATGCGCGGACGACTCCCCGAACGGGAACTTCACGGCTGGGGTGAAAGGCCTCCTCTATGGGGCGGGTCACTCCCTCTCAGGGAAGGGGGAGAGTGTCAAGCCAGGTGAGGAGGCGATTCTACGCGGGTCGGGGAGCGCGGGTCAAGACACCACGTCAGATCTCGTTCTTCGGAGATCGGATCGACACCGGGCCGTTCTCGGTGGAGAGACTGACGGCGGTCGCGCGGTCGCCGAAGTGGACGGCGCGATGATCGTCGTCCCGGGTGCGGTCCGCTCCGGCGCAGGCCGCGGCGCTGCACGAGAATGGGGAGTGCCCCGTCGACGTCACGTCGACCCCGGACTGGAACCCCGCCTCGAGCTCGAGGGAGACGGGCCCGTTCTGCGTCGAGGCCTCAAGGCGCCCGCCCTCCCAGCTCCTCCCCTCGAGATCCACGCTCACCGGGCCGTTGAGGGCCTTGAGCGAAACGTTCCTCCCGCTTCCGGTGAAGGAGATGGGGCCGTTCTCCGTCGTGGCGACGACGTCGGCGGCGCAACCCCTGAACGTGACGGGGCCGTTCTCCGTTCGGGCTCGGAGCTTCCCGGTCACGCCGTGGAAGTCGAGCGGGCCGTTCGACGTCTCGAAGTCGATCGAGGAGTCCTTCGGGGCGTGGATGAGGAGGTACACGACCCAGTCGCCGCCCTGCGGCCCCGTGACGGACACGGCGCCTCCGTCATGCGCGACCGCCACGCGATCGAGAGTCTCCGCGTCGCGCGCCGCCTTGCAGACGGTGATCTCGTAGTCGCTGCGATCCCATCCCGTCACGCGGGCCCCCGACGCGGCGGGAAGGACCGCCCGCAGCTCGGTGCCGCGGCCGGGGATCGAGAACGACTCCTCCATCCGCGTCGCGACATGCCGATCGAAGGTGACGCTCAGCGAGCCGCAGTCCCCGAGATCGCCGGAGGACTCGATCCGCATCGAGGTGCTGCTCTCGCCCCCGTAGACCCGCGGCGAGCCGAAGAGGATGTGGAGGATGGCGGTGAAGATCATCAGGACGATCGCGATGAGCTTGCTCATGGATGTCGTCTCCCGTCTCATCTAAGGCAACCACTGTGCCAGATGCCCTCGAGGCGGGAAGCGTCGCAATCCGGGGGGAATCGGTCGATCGCGGCCGGGAGGAGCGGGATGGGGCGACCGGCCGCGGGACCGCACGTCCCGGAATCGAACAGCCGGAGCCGAAGGCACGCCGGGAGCGGGCGCGCGTCGAGGGGCGGCTCCGGCCTGGTTCGGAAGCCTCAGCTCTTGGCGGGCGCGATCCCGACGACGGCCTTGTGCTCTCCCTTCTCGTTGTCCTGACAGGTAATCGTCACCTTCGCGCCGGCTTTCACCGAGTTCGCGACGAGGAGGGCGGCTCCTGAAACTGGAGCCTTGTGTTCCTGGCCCTGGTCGTCCTTGATCGTGATCATCTTCGACGCCTGGTCGTAGGCGACGACCGTGGCGTTCATCTCGTGGGTCTTCCCCTTCCCTTCGCCGGCGACTGCGAGCGCGAGGCAGGCGACGAAGACGAGTGCAACGGCGAGACCGAGTCGTCTCATCATCTTTTTCTCCTCTTCCGCGATGTTCGAGGTCCCAAGACCGCTCGACGGAGCGTTCCGGGCGCTCAAGTTATCACGACGACGTTCGCGGATGGGCCAGCGCCTCGGTCGCGACGCGGCGAATCTCGCGGAGATCGAGCTTCCCGCTGCCGAGGAGCGGGAGGCGCTCGACCTTCACGAAGGCCGCAAGCTGCGGGATGAAGAGGTTCGGAAGCCCGAGGGCTGAGAGCTTCTCGAGGACGGCGGGAAGGGCCGCCGGGTCGAGGGTGTGGAGGACCGCGAGGCGCTCCCCCTTCCTCTCGTCGGGGACGGCCGTGACGGCGAAGACCTGGTCGTCGCGAGAGGCCGCCTCGTGCAGGGCTTCCTCCACGCGCCCGTGGGGGACCATCTCGCCGCCGATCTTCGAGAAGCGCGAGAGGCGGTCGGTGATCTTGACAAAGCCGTCCTCGTCCATGAGCGCGATGTCGCCGGTCACGTACCAGCCGTCCCGCATCACCTGCGCCGTCAGGTCGTCGCGGCCGAGATACCCCTTCATCACGTTCGGCCCCCGCACGATCAGCATCCCGGGCGATCCGGGGGGGAGGGGCGCGAAGGTGTCGGGATCGACGATCCGCACGGCGACGCCGGGGAGGGGCTGGCCGACGAAACCTCTCCGGGAGCCCGGCTGGTAGAAACCCGGGCCGCGGAAGTCGAGGCTGCTGACGGCAATCGCCGGCGAGCACTCCGTGGCGCCGTACCCTTCGAGGGGGCGGATGCCGAAGGTCTCCTCGAAGCTCGACGCGAGCCGCTCGCCGAGCTTCTCCGCGCCGGCGAGGACGAGGCGCAGCGATCCGAACTGCGCCGGCGTGCAGCGCCGCATGTAGAGCTTCAGGAAGGTCGGCGTCGCGAGGAGCATCGTCACGCGGTGGCGCTGGACCAGCTCTCCCACCATCCCGGCGTCGAGGGGGCTCGGGTGGAAGACGATGCCCACGCGGCTCGACGCGGCGACCCAGAGCGCGAGGAAGCCGAACGAGTGGAAGAGGGGGAGGATCCCGAGAATCCTGTCGGATGGCGTGACGCGGAAGACCTGCGAGACGGCCGAGGCGTTCGAATCGACGTTGAAGTGCGTGAGGAGAACCCCCTTCGGCTCTCCCGTGCTCCCGCTGCTGAAGATGACCGTCGCGATGTCCCCCGCGGAGGTGCGCCCCGCGGCGCCGCATGCCCTCTCGAGGAGCCTCAGGGGGAGCGCGAGCGCCGCGACGGTCGCCGCCGCGCGCGCCACGGGGCCGACGCCGGAGGCGATCTCCTCGATCCAGATCGGCGTCACCCCCTCCGGAATCCGGAGCTTCGCCCTCTCGAGGAATGTCCTGCTCGTCACGACCGACCTCACGCCGGCCTGCGCCACCGCCGACGACATCGCCGCGCGCCCCGAGGTGTAGTTCAAATTGACGCTCGTCCGCCCCGCGAGGGCGACGGCGATGTTGACCTCGGCCGCGGCGACCGAGGGGGGGAGGAGGATCCCCACGAAGCTCTGGCCGCGCCACGCCTCGCGGAGACCCCGCGCGAGGGCGACCGCTCCCGTGAGCGCCGCGAAGCGGCTGACCCATGGCCGCTCGGCCTCGGCGAAGCAGAACGCGAGCGGATGGCGGCGCGCCCCGCGGACGAAGGTGTGGTGGAGCGGAGAGGCGCCCGTCTCGCGAAGGCGCGCGGCGGATTCCCCCAGCTCGTGGACGGCCCGCCGGACTTCGTGCAGCGGCGTCGCGGCGGGGAGGGGCGCTCCGAACGACATCGTCACCGGGTAGGGGATGCTCTCGGGGAGCTTCGTCACGAACCGGCCGTGAGCCCGGCTGAAGACGCTCCCCCAGACGCGATCGAGGTTGACCGGGATGACGGGGGACGTCCGACCCTTCGCGATCCTCTCCATCCCCCGCTTGAACGGGAGCATCATCCCCGTCCGGGTGATCTCCCCCTCGGCGAAGATGCAGACCAGCTTCCCCTCGTCGAGGCGCTTCCCCGCGTCGCGGAGCGCCCGGAGGACCATGCGGGGCCCCCCCGAGGCCGAGATCGGGATCGCCCCGAGCGCGGCGGCGAAGGGCTTCACCAGCGGGTGGTGGAAGTAGTCGGCGTCCACGACGAAGTGGACGTTCCGGTCGAGGCTCGCCATCACCAGCAGCCCGTCCACGAACGAGACGTGGTTCGGGACGAGGAGCGCCCCTCCCTTCCGAGGCACGTTCTCCGATCCGACGACGCGCACCCTGTAAAACGTGTGCGTCAGGAGCACGAGCGCGAGACGGAGGAGCGCGACCGGCATGAGCGCCACCGCCCAGAGCGTGAGGGCGAGCGTGACGAGGGCCGCGCCGACCAGGATCCCGCGCGGCGAGACGCCGAACCGCGAGAGCCCCTCCGCCATGAGCGACCCGCCGAGGATGCCCGTGAAGATGAAGACGTTGGCGAGGGCGATGACGGCGCCGCGCCGGTCGGCGGGGGCGCGCCACTGGAGGATCGCGTTCAGCGGCACCACGAGGAGGCCGCTCGCGATTCCGAGGAGCGCCATCAGGAGCATCGTCCCGGCGAAGCCGGGAGCGAGGAGGCCCAGGGCGCTCGTCAGGAGGGCGAGGCCGACCGCTCCCATCGGGAGGAGGCCGTACTCGACCTTCTCGGCGGAGAGCTTCCCGGCGAGGAGCGTCCCCGCCCCGACGCCGACTCCGAAGAGGGCGAGGGGGGCCCCCGACAGCGCGTCCGCGATCCCCAGGGTCGTCTTGATGTAGACGAGGACGTCCTGCCCGAGGAGGCTCGCGATCCCCCAGAAGAAGGTCGACCCGAGGACGGCGAGGCCCAGGGCGCGATCGGCGCGCATCGCCCTGAAGGCCGCCCTCAGGCTTCCCGCGAGATCCCCTTCGGACCGTGCGGGCGGCACGCGCTGGATCGTGCGCGCCGCGAACAGCCCCGCGATCGCGAGCGCCGTGAGCATCGCCCCCGCGATCCACGCGCGCTCCCCGGTGGCGTCGAGGAGAGGGCCTCCGGCCGCCGTCCCCGCGATGATCGCCACGAAGGTCCACATCTCGAGGAGGCCGTTCCCCCACGAGAGGCGCGCGTGCGGGAGGATCTCGGGGAGGATGCCGTACTTCGCGGGGCTGAAGAGGGCGCTCTGCGCCCCCATGAGGCCCAGGATGACGAGGGGGAGGGTCGTCCCCGCCGGGTCGACGGCGAGGGCCATCGTCCCCGCAACCATCAAACAGAGCTCGACCCCCTTCATCGCGATCAGGATCGACCTCTTGCCCGCGCGATCCGCGAGGAGCCCCGCCGGGAGCGAGACGAGGACCAGGGGAAGCGTGAAGACGACGAAGGCGATCGTCGTGCGCGTCTGCGAGGCGCCCTCGATGGCCGCGGCCGTCAGGCCTGCGGCGCGCACGGCCCGCATCGAGAGGAGCGCGACGAAGAGCTTGAAGGCGTTGTCGTTGAAGGCGCCGAAGAACTGCGCCACGATCAGACCGCGAAGCGGGTGGAGTTGCGGCTTCGTCATCGCTGCGGCAGTCTATCGCAACTCAATCCCACATCTCACGGGAGGAACGATGCGCAGGATGCGAACGGCCGGCCTCGCCACGGTGATTCTCGCCTCCCTCACGGCGGCCTTCGGCGCCGGGGCCGTGGACATCCCCCCCGACGAAGGGCAGCGCTTCCTCGACCTGTACTCCTCCCTCTTCCAGCGCCTCTATTACGTGGCCCAGCAGGCCGAGTGGGCCGCCACCACCGACGTCACCCCCGAGCACGACGGCGGGCGCGTCGCCGCCGACAAGGCCCTCGCGGCCTTCGTCGGGGACCCCCAGGTCATCGCCGAGGTCCGCCGCCTGAAGGCGCACACGGATCTCCTCTCGCCCCTCCAGACGCGCCAGCTCGATCGGATCCTCCGCGCCGCCGCCGAGTACCCCGGCACGATCCCCGACGTCGTGGCCCGGCGCGTCGAGGCCGAGAGCCGGCAGTCGAGCACGCTCGACTCGTTCACCTTCTGCATGGAGAAGGGCCCGTCAGGGTGCGCGACACCGATCACGGCCAACGAGATCGACGACACGCTCCGGAAGAGCCGCGATCTCGACGAGAGGCGGAAGGTGTGGGAGGTGAGCAAGCAGAGCGGCCCCACGCTGCGCCCCGGCCTCGAGGATCTCCAGAAGCTCCGGAACGCCGTCGCGCGCGAGATGGGCTTCTCGTCCTTCTACGCCCTCCAGATCGCCGACTACGGGATGACCGTCCCCGAGATGATGGCGATGCTCGACGGCTTCCTGAAGGACATCGACCCCCTCTACAGGCAGCTCCACTGCTTCACGCGCCGCCACCTCGCCGAGAGGTACCACCAGCCGATCCCGAAGAAGATCCCCGCCCAGTGGCTCGACAACCGCTGGTCGCAGCACTGGTCGGGCGTCGTCGAAGGGGTGGACTACGATCCTCTCTTCAAGGATCGCACGCCTCAGTGGATCGTGAGGCAGGCGGAGTCCTTCTACGTCTCGATGGGGTTCCCGAGCCTCCCCGCCGTCTTCTGGGAGAAGTCCGACCTCTACCCGGTCCCGAAGGGATCGGGGAGGAAGAAGAACACGCACGCCTCGGCCTGGCCGATGAACCTCAACGGCGACATCCGCTCCCTCCAGAGTATCGAGCCGAACGCCCTCTGGTTCTCGACCGCGCACCATGAGCTGGGTCACGCCTATTACTACATCTCGTACGAGCGCCCCGAGGTCCCTCTTCTTCTCCGCGCCGGCGCCAACCGCGGCTTCCACGAGGGGATCGGCGAGCTGATCTCGATCGCCGCGATGCAGACCCCCTACCTGAAGCAGGTCGGGGTGATGCCCGCCGATCAGAACCCGGACCGGATCGCCGTCCTCCTCGACGCGGCGCTCGACGCGACGGTGCCGTTCCTCGTCTGGGGGGCCGGGACGATGTCGCACTGGGAACACGACCTCTACGAGAAGAACCTCCCGCCGTCCGAGTGGAACAAGCGCTGGTGGGAGTACGTCGCGAAATTCCAGGGGGTCGAGCCGCCGTCCCCGCGCGGGGAGGAGTTCTGCGATCCGGCGACGAAGACGCACATCAACGACGACCCGGGGCAGTACTACGACTACGCCGTCGCGACCGTCCTGAAGTACCAGCTCCACCAGCACATCGCGAAGAAGATCCTGAAGCAGGACCCGCGCTCGTGCAACTACTACGGGAGCGTGGAGACGGGGGACTTCCTCCGGTCGATCCTCTCGAAGGGGGCGACCGAGGACTGGCGCAAGGTCATCCGCGACGCGACGGGGTCGGACCTCTCGACGAAGCCGATGCTCGACTACTTCGCCCCCCTCCTCGCGTACCTCGAGAAGGAGAACGCCGGCCAGCAGTGCGGGTGGGAGTGATCGGGGAGGCCTTGTCTTGCGATACGAATACTAGTATAATCTGGCGGTGACCGAGAAGCCGATCATCTGGGTGGGCTCCTCGCTCGCCGACATGCGGAAGCTTTCGGTCGACGCGAGGCGGAAGGCCGGGCACGAGCTCTTCCTCGTCCAGACCGGGCTCGAGCCGTCGGACTTCAGGCCCATGCCGAGCGTCGGGCCCGGGGTCGTCGAGATAAGGGTGCACACGCGGCTCGAGCATCGTGTCTTCTACGTCGCGAAGTTCTTCGAATCAGTGTACGTGCTGCACGTTTTCAGGAAGACGACGCGAGCGACGGAAAAGCGCGACATCGATGTCGGTGCGCGCCGCCTGCAGGATGTCATGCGCGGTCGAAAGACCCGCGGGGGGTGAGTGTCGTGAAGTCCAGGATGACCCGATCTAGCGGGAACGTGTTCCGCGATCTCGGCTTCAGCCCGGAGGAAGCGGACAATTTGAAGATCCGATCCTCCCTCATGGGCCACATCCGTCGCCGGATCGAGGCTCGCGGGATGACGCAGGCCGAAGCGGCGCGGAGAATGAAGGTATCTCAGCCCAGAGTGAGCGATCTGGTGCGGGGGAAGATCGACTTGTTCAGCATTGACTCCCTCGTGACGATGCTTGGTCACCTGGGAGCGAGGGTGCGGTTCGAAGTCGTCGTCAAGCGCACAAAGTCGCGCGTGGCTTGACGACCGGGCATTGGTAAGGGCCGCGCTCTCCTTGAGAGCCCCGGGGAGATCCCGCGCTCACATCGGCGAGCCCCCCGGGGGTTGCGAGTTTCTAGAGGAGCTTGCACCCGCTGGCGTGGAAGCAGTGGGCGACGCACATGTTCGGGTAGGTCACGCCTCCCTTGCAGATGACCGGCGAGTCGTCGTTCGCGCACTCGCAGACGACGCTGTAGCCTGGAGTGGCCGTCAGGAAGAGGGCCGAGATCGCGACGACCGCCATCACGAGCGCGATCAGGACGATGGAAAGACGCTGACGCAAGGTCTTCATGGTTCGCTCCCCAACGAAGGGTCCGGAGGCCTCCCCGAACGCGGGCCATCCCCGCGACCGGGACGCCGGAGGCTTCACGCTACCAGCGTCGCGTCGCGCCGACAACCCGGGCTACTGAGGCGTCACCTTCACCGTCGGGCTGACCGCCCCGGCGCCCGTCACGCTGTTCATCCCCCAGACCCGGATGTACAGGTATGGGCTCGCGAGGGCGCACGGCCCGGCGAGCTGGCCGGCGGTCGGGGTCCACGGCGGGGCCGAAAGCGATTCGTAGGTTCGCGCCGTCTTGCTGTCGGGGAATGTCGGATCCGACGAGACATAGACCTTGAAGCGATCGTAGGGTCCCGGGCTCCACCGAATCGGCGTCGGGGCCGCGCACGAGTAGGTTCCTCCCGCCGCCGGCGCGTCGATCGCGAAGTCGCAGAGGTCTCCCTTCCCGTCGTGATCGACGTCGCTCTGGTTCGGGTTCGCGAACTCGCGGCAGTTGTCGCAGGCGTCGCCGACGCCGTCGCGATCCTCGTCACGCTGCCCCGGGTTGTAGACGGCCGGGCAGTTGTCCGTCGCGTCGGGGATCCCGTCCCCGTCCCGATCGCCCGTCGCGTCGCAGGCGTCGCCGATGCCGTTGTGATTCGCGTCGGTCTGCGACGGATTGTAGGTCGACGGGCAGTTGTCGCACCCGTCGCCGACGCCGTCGTGGTCGCCGTCGCTCTGCGTCGGGTTGAAGAAGGTCGGGCAGTTGTCGCACGCGTCGCCGGCGCCGTCCTGATCGACGTCGCTCTGCGCGGGGTTGTACACCGCCGGGCAATTGTCCCCCGCGTCCGGGACGCCGTCGCCGTCGCGATCGGGGGGCGGCTCGCAGACGTCGCCGACGCCGTTGTGGTTGGTGTCGGTCTGCGACGGATTGTAGGCGGTCGGGCAGTTGTCGCACGCGTCGCCGACGCCGTCGTGATCGGCGTCGCTCTGCGACGGGTTGTAGACGCCGGGGCAGTTGTCCGAGGGATCGGGAACGCCGTCGCCGTCGGTGTCCGGCGGCGGCTCGCAGGCGTCCCCGATGCCGTTGTGGTTGGTGTCGGTCTGCGACGGGTTGTAGGTCGACGGGCAGTTGTCGCAGGCGTCGCCCACGCCGTCGTGATCCGTGTCGCTCTGCGAGGGGTTGTAGACGGTGGGGCAGTTGTCGGCCGAATCGACGACGCCATCCATGTCTGCGTCGCCGGGGCCGCCTGAAGGGCAGAGTCTCGCGGAGGCGACCTCGTACCCGATGTCGCCGCACTTGCCGAGCCGGCAGTTCGCGGTGCTGGTGACCGTGGTCTCCGGCTTCTTGCCGAAGGTCGTCCGCAGCCGGAAGCAATCCCCCGCCGGCACGGTGACGCCGGTCAGCGACGTCGCGTCCGTCGTGAGCCGGGCGACGGGCGACGCGAAGCTCGGGTCGTTGAGGGCGGCGACCTCGAGGATGAAGTGGACCAGGCCGAACTTGCCCGCGATGTCGGCGACGCCGACTCCCGGAGCCCGCGTCAGGTCGCGCGTCCCCGTCGAGCCGCAGGCGAGCGACGTGCACCCTCCGCCTCCCATCGCCGGGTGGGTGGTGGGCCTCGCGCTCTGATCGGAGTACACCGTCACGGCGGGCCATTGAACCGCGAGAAGGTGATCGGACGCCGGGTTGTTCGGGTCGATGGCGACGTCGCTCGTGACGATCGGCGAGGGGTTCGCCTGCCACGGGACGATGTTGTTCCGGGCGCCCGAGCGCACGGTGTTCGGCAGCCCGTTGGTGACGTCCTGGAAGCTGTAGAAGCCCGGACGGAAATCGCAGGCGGCGGGATTGGTGCCGGGAGCGTTCGCGCAGGCGCCGTTCCCCCCCTGGTTGAAGCGCGTCATCGTGGCGACGGCGGCGAAGGCGAAGTAGTCCGCGTTCCGGCTCTTGAGGAGGAGGGCCATCGGGTAGTCCTGCTGCCAGTCGAGGGAGTAGTACCCGGGGGAGCCGCTCCTCGCGTAGTACACGTCATAGAACGGATTGAGGATGTCGTCGTTGTTGACGAGGAGGCTCGCCGTCCGGTCGTTGTCGCAGCACCCGTCCACGCCGGAGTTCGCCCAGTTGTTGCTCGATAGGCAGGTGGCGCCCGGTGGGATGGTGGTGAACTGCGTCGCCTGGCGTGCGTCCTTGAGATCCACCTCCCAGATGCCGGCGTCGTTCCCATTGAACGTGGACGCCCCGAAGTTTCCGGTTCCCGACGAACCGCTCCCGTTGTTGATGCGCTGGTTTCCGAACCCGATCTGCCAGAAGGCGGCCGAGATGCTCGGGACGTGGCCGTTCGGATCGATCGGGTAGGCGTTGGGATCCCAGTCGGGAGGGGGAGTGAAGAACGCCAGATCACCGCACTGGAAGATGGCGAAGCCGCCGAACTCGAGGCAGTTGGCGGCGGCGGGCGATGCGGCGAGAAGAAGGACTGCGGCAAGCGTGAGGGCGGGGCGGCGCATGAGATCTCCCGTGGTTCGAGTGCGTGGCGGGCGGGTCGGAATCATACGGAAGTATACGGTGAAATCGGATTCATCGGCGCACGACCTTCACGACGGAGCTCACGGACCCCGCCTTCGTCACGCTGTTGGTTCCCCACACCATGACGTAGAGGTACGGGCTCGTGCTCCCGCACGGGCCCACGAGCTGTCGCGCCGAGGGTGTCCACGACGTCGTCGAGAGCCACTCGTACGTGAGGGCGGTCCTGGCCGGCGCGAAGTTCGAATCCGAAGATACGTAAACCTTGAATCGATCGTACGGCCCGGGACTCCACCGGATCGGGGTCGGGGCCGTGCAGGAGTACGCGGCTCCCGCTGCCGGCGCGTCGATCGCGAAGTCGCAGATATCTCCCTTGCCGTCACCGTCCGCGTCGCTCTGGCTCGGATTCGCCGTCTCGCGGCAGTTGTCGCAGGCGTCGCCGACGCCGTCGAGATCGGCGTCGCGCTGCCCGGGGTTCTTGACCAGCCGGCAGTTGTCGCAGTGGTCGCCCACCCCATCGTGGTCGGTGTCCTCCTGGAAGGAATTCTCGACGTTCGGGCAGTTGTCGATCGAGTCCGGCACGCCGTCGCCGTCGGAGTCGAAGGTCGGATCGCACGCGTCGCCGATCCCGTCGCCGTTCCTGTCCGCCTGCGTCGGGTTGTACGTCGCCGCGCAGTTGTCGCAGAGATCGCCGGGGCCGTCGGCGTCCGCGTCCTCCTGCCCCGGGTTGTAGACGGCCGGGCAATTGTCGCTCGCGTTCCCGACGCCGTCACCGTCCGCGTCGCCGATCGCGCCCTGCGGCTCGGAGGCGATCTCGTATCCCACGTCGCCACATTTCCCCACGCGGCAGTTCGCCGTCGAGCGGACGGCGGTCTCCGGCTTCTTTCCGAAAATCGTCCGGAGCCTCAGGCAGCTCGAAGGGGGGAGGGGAACCGCGGAGACGGAAGCCGACTCCGTCTCGAACGTGAACGACGGCGTGGTGAACCCCGGGTCCGAGACGGGGGCGACCTCGACGCGGTAGCGAATGAGCTCACCGAACCGGGAGACGATGTCCCTGACGCCGACTCCTCCGGCCGCCTGCGGGTTCGTCGAGGGGCGCGACGACATGTCGCTGAAGACCGTCGACGGCGTCCAGATCAGATCGAGGAGGCGCCCCGCGTTCGGATCGGCCGGGTCGGTAGGGACGTCGGCGACGACGACCGGGACGGGGGTCGGCTGCCACGGGACGATGTTGTGCCGGCCGGCGTGGACCGGGTTCTCGATCCCGTTGGCGATGTCGCCGAAGTCGTAGTACCCGGGCCTGAAGTCGCACGCGGCGGGGTTCGTCCCCGGGATGGCGGCGCACGGTCCGTCGCCGCCTGTGTTGCCGCGCGGCGTCGTCGCCACGGCGGCGAAGGCGAACCACCGGCGATCCTGAGTCTTCAGGAGGAGCGCCGTCGGGGCGTCCTGCTGCCAGTCGAGAGAGTAGATCCCGACGTACCCGCTTCGCGCGGCCTCGACGTCGTAATAGGGGTTCAGCATCCCGTCGTCGGCAAGAGGCTGTGCCGGGTCGCGCGGGTTGTCGCAGCAGCCGTCGACGCCGCTGTTCCCCCAGTTGTTGTTCCCGAGGCAGAGCGCCCCGGAGGGAGCGCCGGGTCCCTGGGTCCACACCGTCGCATCGCGGAGGTCGATCGGGCGGATCCCGATGTCGTTTCCGTTGAAGCTCGTCGGGCCCGAGGTACCCGTCCCCGAGCTCCCCTGGCCCGTGTTGGCGACGTCGTTGCCGAAGCCGATCTGCCAGAAGACGGCGTCGACGTTGAGGACGCGGCCCGTGTTGGGATCGAAGACCGGCCGCGCATTCGGATCGGGGACCGCGTCGACGTAGGCGTCCTCGGCGCAGTGGAAGATGGCGAAGCCGCCGAACTCGATGCAGTTCGCCGAGGCGGGGGAGGCGACGAGAAGGAGGGTGAGCGTCAGGGCGACCGGAAGTGCGGTGCGGTGTCGGATGGTGTTCATCTCAGTGCACCTCCACGGCCACGGAATCACTCCAGACCGGGTCGCTCGCCGAGCCCCTGGCCGCCTGAAGCCGGATGTAGAGCTTCGGGTGGGCGGCCTCGCACGGGCGGCGCCAGCGATGGGGGAGGGGAGTCCACGACGTTCGATTGAAGAGCCAACCCTCGCTGTCGATGCGGTGCTCGGGGGCGAAGTCGGGGTCCCAGGCGATGAATATCTTGAAGCGATCGAAACCGGCCGGGTCCCACTCGATCGTGGGCGAGGCGGAGCAGTCGAGACGCGCTCCCGCGGCGGGGGAGGTCACCGCGAGCTCGCAGGCATCCCCTCGCGCGTCGCCGTCGGCGTTCTCCTGGCGGGGGTTGTAGGTGTTGGGGCAGTTGTCCGACGTGTCGCACCATCCATCGCTGTCGCGGTCGGAGCATGGAGGACCCGTGGGGACGATGGGCAGGCAGGCGTCCCCCACTCCATCATGATCCCAGTCAAGCTGGCTCGGATTGTACGTGGACGGGCAGTTGTCGCACGCGTCACCGGCGCCATCGCGATCCGAGTCGCTCTGACCGGGGTTGTAGACCGTCGGGCAGTTGTCGAACGCGCCGAACACTCCGTCGGCGTCTCCGTCGCCCGCGGGAGGCGTCGGGCAGAGTCGCTTCGAAGCCACCTCGTAGCCGGTGTCGCCGCACATGCCAATCCGGCAGTTGGCCATCACCGTCGCGGCCGTCTCGGGCCTCTTCCCGAAGGTCGTCCTCAGACGAAAGCAGTCTCCCGGCGTGATTCGCATGGCCATGAGAGACGCCGCGTCGGTCTCGATCCGTTCGACCGGAGCGGCGAACGCGAGATCGTCCGGAGCGGCGACCTCGAGGATGAAATGGACGAGGCCGCCGAACCGGGAGGCGAGGTCACCGACTCCCACGCCGGGCGCGCGCGTCGCGTCCCGTGTCCCCGGAGGCAGGCAGGCGCCGGAAACGCACCCGGCGCCACCCATTGCGGGGTGCGTGCTCGGCCGGATGCTCTGGTCGGAGTAGACGGTCACCGCGGACCACTTGATGTCGAGCAGGTGATCGGAGTCGGGGTCGCCCGTGTCCACGAGGGCGTCGTGGGTCACCCGTGGTGACGGCGTCGCCTGCCAGGGAACCACGTTGTTCGCCCCGGGCGTCAGGGAGTTCCCCAGCCCGTTCGAGACGTCCGTGAAGTTGTAGTACCCGGGACGGAAGTCGCACGGCGCGGGATTCGCTCCGGGGCTCGCGGAGCACGGGCCGTTCCCTCCCTGATTGTGGCGGTTCATCGTGGCGACGGCCGCGAAGGCGAAGTATTCCGCGGTCCGGCTCTTGAGGAGGACCGCCATCGGGTAGTCCTGCTGCCAGTCGAGGGAGTAGTAGCCCGGCAGTCCTGATCGCGCGTAGTAGACGTCGTAGTACGGGTTCAGTACGCCGTCGTGCTCGACCATGAGGTTGGTCGAGCGATCGTTGTCGCAGCAGCCGTCCACGCCGGTGTTCGCCCAGTTGTTGCTGTCGAGACAGACGGAGCCGAGAGGCATGTACGCGAGGGTGGCGAGGAACGCGTCCTGCACGTCCACCTGGAATTTCCCCGAGTCGTTGCCATTGAACGTCGACAGGCCGGCCATCCCGGTCCCTGACGACCCTGTGCCCGTCGCGATCCGCTGGTTTCCGAAGCCGATCTGCCAGAACGCCGCCGAGATGTTCGCGACGTGGCCGCTGGGATCCACCGGGTAGGCGCTGTCACTCCAGTCGGGAGGCTTGGAGAAATAGGCCAGGTCGCTGCACTGGAAGATGGCGAAGCCGCCGAACTCGAGGCAGCCGGCGGAGGCGGGCCCCGCCGCCACGAGGATGACGACGGCGAGCGGGCCGACGCATCGCGGGAGACGGGGACAGAGCGAACGAAGCATCGACATCTCCTCTATATCGATGCGCGGGCGGACAGCGGGAATCGAGAACCAGTATACGATCAACTCCTCCTCATTGCGCCAGGCGTACCGCGGGGCGAGATTGACAGCGCCGGACGCCGCCCGTAGGATTTCCGCCCCTAAGGATGGATGCTTCCCCTCCCGATCGGAGATCCCGAGCCCTGCGAATCGACGGCATCCATCCCCTCCGCCCACGGTGCGCGGCCGCTCTGCTCCTCGCGCTCGCGGCGCTCACGGTGTGGCCTCTCGCATCCGCCGGCGAAGAGACGCCGACCCTCGCGCCGCCGACGGTGCGCGCCGCTCGCGCGACGCAGCCGATCCGGCTCGACGGGGTTCTCGATGAAGCCGACTGGCAGTCTGCGCCGGCGATCGACTCCTTCACGCAGCGCTATCCCGCAGAAGGGAGCCCGGCCTCCCAGGCGACGCGCGTGCGGATCCTCTACGACGACGAGCGCCTCTACATCGGCGCCGTCCTCTCGGACGACGAGCCGGACCGCATCGTCGCCCGCGAGATGAAGGAGGACGCGCCGCTCGACAATGACGACAGCTTCTTCGTCGTCATCGACACCTTCCACGATCGGCGGAACGGATTCTTCTTCGAGACGAACCCGCTCGGCGCCCGGACCGACGCGCTCGTCTTCGACGAGGGGCGCAACAACTCCTTCGACTGGGACGGCGTCTGGGAGGTGTCGGCGAAGGTGACGCCGACCGGCTGGTCGGTCGAGATGGAGATCCCGTTCAAGACCCTTCACTTCGATCCGGCGCGCACGGGCTCGTGGGGGCTGCAGATCGGCCGGGTCATCCGGCGCAACGCCGAGGACGCCTACTGGGCTCCCATCCCCCGGAACGAGGACAAGTGGCGCCTCTCCCGCGCGGGGGAGCTGACGGGGCTCGAGGGGATAAGGCAGGGGAGGCACCTCGAGGTGAAGCCCTACGCGCTCGGCGCCGTGGAGCGGCGCCCCAGCTTCGGCGAGACCGCCGTCGAGGGGAGGGAGGAGGGAGGGGTGGACGTGCGCTACGCCGTGACGCCGAACCTCTCGGCGATCGCGACGGTGCACACCGATTTCGCCGAGACGGAGGTCGACGACCAGCAGGTGAACTTGACGCGCTTCCCGATCTTCTTCCCCGAGAAGCGCGAGTTCTTCCTCGAGTCGAAGGGGTATTTCGATTTCGGCTACCGGAAGAGCCCCTTCTCGTTCGCGGGGCCGATCCCGTTCTTCAGCCGCCGCATCGGCCTGGGGCCGCGAACCGTCGGCGGCGAGACGGTGGACGCTCCCGTCCCGATCCTCGGCGGCGTCAAGCTGGCCGGGAGGCTCGACCGGTGCAACATCGGCTTCCTGAGCGTCGAGACGGAAGCCGACGGCGGCACGCCGCAGACGAACTTCACGGCCCTCCGGGTGAGCCGGGACATCCTCACCCGCTCCAACTGGGGGATCCTCGCGGTGAGCAAGGAGCCGGCCGGGCCGAGCGACGCCGTCGATCCCAACGACTTCACCGCCGGCTCCCACTCGAACCGGACGTACGGGGCGGACATGAACTTCTCGGTCCTGCAGAACTTCCGCTTCGGCGGCGCGCTCCTCGAGACGCGGACGCCGTCGATCACCGACGGCCAGCGGGCGGGGAGGCTCTACGTCGACTGGAGCGACAGCGCGTGGGACACGGAGCTCTCCTACAAGGACATCGCGCGCCACTTCAATCCGGAGGCGGGCTTCGTCGAGCGGACCGGGATCGAAGAGCTCGGGGGCTTTCTCGGATGGTCGTGGCGCTCGAAGACCGCCCTCATCCGGAAGGTCGAGCCCCACGCGCGCTTCACGTACACGATGGATCAGGAGCACGATCTCGCGACGCGCCGCCAGCACTGGGCAACTTCCATCGAGTTCCGCGACGGCTCGACGGTGGAGCTGGCGTGGAACCCGATGTTCGACAGGCCCGAGAGCACCTTCGAGCTCTCGAGCCGGGCCTTCGTCCCGCCGGGCGCCTACACGATGGCGAGCCGCTACAGCGTCCGGATCGACGGCGATCCGAGCCGCGTCGTCTCGGCGAGCGCCTCCTCGGAGTTCGGCGACTTCTTCGACGGCCGCTACCAGACCGTCGTCGCGGGACTCTTCGCCCGGATCTCCGAGCATTTGAAGGCGTCGGCGACCGTCCAGCGTAACGACATCCACCTTCCGGATCGCCCCGGCGGGATCGATCCGTCGGAGTTCCTCACGACGCTGGCGCAGGCGCGGCTCGGCGTCACGTTCACGACGCGCCTCTTCTTCGACGCGCTCGTGCAGTACAACACCGAGGTGCGCGACGTCTCGACCAACCTCCGCCTCAACGTGAAGTACCGGCCCGGCTCGGACATCTACCTGGTGTACAACGAGCGGCGCGACATCGAGGGGCTTCCGACCGACGTGGTCGATCGGTCGTTCACGGTGAAGTGGACGTACCTCGTGTCGCTCTGAGGCGGGAGGTTCGGCCGGCCGTCAGCTCTTCGGCGCGATCACGAGGAATCGCGCCGGAGCGCGTCCGGTGTTGTGAACCTCGTACGGGAGATCTCCCGGGACCTCCTGGACATCGCCGGCGCGAAGCGGGCGGGTTCCCACTCCCGCGGCCCCCTCGATCTTGACGCGCACGATCCCCTCAGCCTCCGTCCCGTCGAGCGCGACGAGGAAGGGCGGTGACTTCGCGGCGGGCGCGGCCCAGGTCGCCCCCGGATCGAGCGTGAGAAGGCCGATCCGGAGCTGATCCGACTCGAGCTCCGGGAGCAACGTCGACCCCGCCTGGCCTGTGGCGACCGCGCCGCCGCCGGCCGGGCAGTTCATGGCCTCGTCCGGGATCACCACGGCGCAGATGTTGCGCGCGCCGGTCTGGGATGGGAGGAACTCGATCGTCACGTTCCGGAAGGGGCGATCGCTCTCGTTGTGCGCCACGTGGGCGAAGCCGCCTCGGGTGAAGCGAACCGCCGCGTCGGGAAAGTCGAGGCGCCGCTCGGGCTTGCCGAGGACGGCGTTGACAATCGTCGAGTCCCCGAGGGCGACGAAGACGTAGTCCCTGTCGTGCTGGTGGAGCAACGTCGCGCCGCGCGGCGCCACCTCGACGCGGAAGGCGCGCAGGCGATCCGTCGTGGCGACGAGATGGTGCGAGGGCTCCTCGGTGATCGGCACGGGTGACGCGGCGACGAGCGCGACGACGGCGGCGAGGGGGGCAAGGGATCGGATCATCGTCAGGTCCGCCCCAGGATCCTCTTCATCCCCGCGAGCAGCCTCTCGACGTTCTCGAGGCGCGCCGAGTACCCCATCAGCCCGATCCGCCAGATCTTCCCCGCGAAGGGGCCGAGGCCGCCGGCGATCTCGATGCCGTCCTCCTCGAGGAGGCGCTTTTTCACCGTCCCCGCGTCGACGCCGGCCGGGACCTTGATGGCGTTGACGACCGGCGCGCGCCGCTCCGGCGGGACCAGGAACTCGAGCCCGAGCTTCGGAAGGCCTGCCGCAAGGGCCGTGTGGACGTCCATGTGACGGCGGTAGCGCGGTTCGAGCCCCTCCTCGACGCAGAGGCGAAGCGCTTCTCGAAGGGCGTAGACCATCGTGACCGGCGCGGTGTGGTGGTAGACGCGCTCTGCCCCCCAGTAGCCGTTCAGGAGCGAGAGGTCCAGGTACCACGAGCGCACCGGGCTCTTCCGGCCGCGCACGACGGCCATGGCGCGATCGGTGATGGTGAGCGGGGCGAGCCCCGGCGGGGCGCTGAGGCACTTCTGCGACCCCGAGTAGGAGAGGTCGATCTCCGCGGCGTCGGCGTCCACCGCGATCCCCCCCAGCGAGGCGACGGTGTCGGCGACGAAGAGGGCCCCGTTCGCGTGCGCGAGGCGGGCCATCTCGGCGAGGGGCTGCATGACCCCCGTCGAGGTCTCGACGTGCACGATGCCGAGGAGCTTCGCCCTCTTCTTCTCGAGGGAGCGCTTCACGGCCCCAGGGTCGACGAGGTCTCCCCACTGCGGCTCGATCGTCTCGACCTCGGCGCCGCAGCGGCGGGCGATCTCGGCCATGCGCGCGCCGAAGTGGCCGCAGACGCCGATGACGGCGCGATCGCCGGGCTCGAGGAGGTTCACCATCGCCGCCTCCATCCCGGCCGAGCCGGCGCCGGAGATGGGGAGGGTCATCTCGTTCTTCGTCCCGAAGACGAGGCGCAGCGCCTGCATCGTCTCGTCCATGATCTTGAGGAAGGCGGGGTCGAGATGCCCGAGGACGGGGTTCGACATCGCGCGGAGGACTTCGGGGGGGGCGTCGCTGGGCCCCGGTCCCAGGAGGAGCCTCTTCGTCGGGGCGAGGGGAGCCATCGTCAGGGTCATGCGGAGCCTCCTTGAAGCATGTCGCGCGGGCGTCGGCGGGCGGCCGCTATTATACCGGGGTGGAGACGCCGCCGCGCCAGAGGAGCCTCGTCTACCGCGTCACCGAGCGCGACGCGGGGGTGCGCCTCGACCTCTTCCTGAAGGAGCGCATCCCGAAGATGTCGCGCGAGGGGCTCAAGCGCGCCATCGTCGACCGCGTCGTCGTGCGGGGCCGCCCCCGCGCGCGCGCCTCGACGGCGCTCCGCGCGGGGGACGAGGTCGAGATGACGTACCCTCCGCCCGAGGCGTCGCGCGCCGTCGCGGACGGCGCCGCCGCCCCACGGATCCTCCACGACGACGCGGCGATCCTCGTCGCCGACAAGCCCGCCGGGATGCTCTCTCACGCGACGTCGCGATCGACGTCCCTCTCGCTCCTCGGGTGGCTCCGCGGGGCGGGCTTTGGCGAGCTCCACCTGGTCCACCGGCTCGATCGCGAGACGAGCGGCCTGACCGTTCTCGCGAGGACGGCGGAGGCGGCGCGCGCCCTCTCCAGGGATTTCGCGCGGCGCGCGGTCGAGAAGCGGTATCTCGCGATCGTCTTCGGCGAGGTGGCGGCGGAAGAGGGAGTCATCGATCGGCCCATCGGGAGCGCCAGGGGATCCGCCGTGCACGTGAAGCAGGGGGTGGACGAGGAGAATGGGCGGCCGGCCCGGACGAGGATTCGGGTGCTCGAGAGGCTCCGGGGGTTCACCTTCCTCGAGCTGCATCCGGAGACGGGGAGGCGGCACCAGATCCGCGTCCACCTGATGTCGATCGGTCACCCGGTCGCCGGCGACGTTCTCTACGGCGCGCGCGAGAGCCGCGAGGCGGGGATCACGGGGCGGCAGCTCCTCCATGCGGGGGGGATTCGCTTCCGCCATCCCGCGAGCGGTGACGCCGTGTCGTTCGACTCGCCGATCCCGCCCGACATGGAGGCGTTCCTCGTCAGTCGTCGCCGGCCCGGCGCCTGACGCGCGCACGAGCGGTCAGATGTGGATGCTCATCCCCATCTCCCATCGGCGCCCGAACCGGCGGTTGAAGCTGCGGAGGCCGAGAGCCCCCGCGCTCGCCCGCGACTCGTAGAGCGTGACGTCGTCCTGGCCGAGGAGGTTGTCGACGGCGAAGTAGGCCTCGGCCGACTTTCCGGAGATCGCGAACCCCTTCTCGACGCGGCCGTTCACGGTCCACTGATCCCCGTTGCGCTGGTCGTTCCGCCGTCCGTTCACGTAGGAGAAGCGCGGCGCGGAGTTGCCGACGTCGTCGATGTCGATCGTCTCGTAGATCGCCGAGAACGGCGTCCCCGAGGCCCAGAAGATCGAGCCGCCCAGGATGACGCGCTTCGGCAGGTGCGTGGAGGCGAACGCCTTGACGATGTGCCGCTGATCGTAGTCGAGGGGGCCGCGCTGCTTGTCGCGGTAAGCCGGGTCGTCCCCCAGGACCGACAGGAACTGCTCGGCGTCCCCCGTCGCCCTGGAGAGGGAGTAGGAGAGCTGCATCTGCCAGTTGTGGTGGAGCCGGCGGTTCAGGACGAGCTCGAGAGCGCGGTAGCGGCTGGCGTTGTAGTTCCCGACCCGGAAGACCTGGTCGAAGTAGGGGTTCACGTTGTAGAGATCGGGGGCGCCGTTCGGCAGGCTGAGCGGGCCGACCAGGGGGACCGGATCGATCGGCAGGTCGTTCCTCGGCGGCCTGTCGGGGAAGCCGCCGAAGAGATCCATCACGAGGCGCCCGTTCTCCCCGCAGATCGTGTACGTATCGACGTGGAAGACCTTTCGGTAATCGGGACAGGTGATGTGGTTGACGTCGAAGTCCTGGAGCAGGTTTTTCGCGGTGCGCTGGATCGAAGTGACGGCGATCGACCACTCGGGGGCGATCTCGCGCTCGACCGTGAAGGTCCTCTCGTCGGTGTAGGGTGTCGTGAGGCCGCGGTTCACCTCGAAGATGCTCCGCGTGAGGGTCGGGAGGGAGCGATCCCCCGGGTTGATCCAGGGGGTCACGTCCGGGCCGGGAACGAAGACGAAGTTCCGCACATCCGGGAGCTGCTCGACGGTCACCTCGCCGAGGAAGAGGCGGTCGAAGTAGCGCCCCATCGTCCCCGACACCTTCGTGCGTCCGTCGTTCCAGGGATCCCACGCGAACGAGAGGCGCGGGGCGAGGTTCCGGTTCGCGATCGTGAAGTTCTCGCCCGGGCGAAGCTCGGGGCGGGTGTAGAGCCCCCAGATGGCGTCCCCCTCGCCCCCCCGCCCCGTGTCGAACCACCCGTCCTCGTTCGTGTCGAACCGCGCGAGAGGGGAATCGGGGGGCGCAGCGATCCTCGTCGGCAGGCCGCTCGAGGGTTTCCCCGGTGTCCGGTTGATCTCGCACAGGACGCCGACGATGGAGCAGGCCAGATCGAATCTCCGAAGCGCTTCGCGCGCCTCGGCGCGCAGGCGGAAAGGCTGTCGCCCGAACGTGTCCACGATCTCCTGATCGAGGCGCAGGCCGAAGCCGAGCGTGAGGTTCGAGGCCGGCTTCCAGTTCTCCTGGACGAAGGCGGCGAGCCCTCCTCCGGTCGCGTGCGGGTACGAGATGAGCGGGTCGAACGACGTCAGGAGCTGGATTCCGGAGACGGCGATCGGGTTGTCGACCGGCGACAGGATCGGCCCGTGCGAGGGCCTCAGGGAGCTCGAGAGGACCGGGTTCGTGATGAGCCGGTCGTCGTACGCCTCGTCGGTGTACTCGAAGCCGGCGCGGACCGAGTGCGATCCCCACGCGTCGTCGAGGTTCAGGTTGAAAGTCGAGCCGAAGGAGTTCCGGATCCGGCGGTCCCCGTCCTTCTGGTAGTACGGCCCGGACACCTCGTTGTTGTAGCGATCGATCTGGTAGAGGTTCGTCGGGGCAATCGACCGGAAGCAGTTCACGACGTTGCAGGGGTAGAGTGCGAAGAACTGCTCGCCCCCGGCGTCGGCGCGCACGTCCACGTGCACCGGCGCGAAACGACTGGAGACCGGGTCGTACCCCTGGCCGGTGTCGAAGTGCGAGAGGGTCGTCTCCATGAGGAGGACGGGGGAGAGGATCGTCGTCCAGCGTAGGGTCGATGTCAGCCCCCCGGTCCGGAAGATGTAATCGCTCTCTGCGAGGACTCCGGGCCTGAGGCCCAGGCCGCCGTAGCGCTGGGGATCGAAGTTCCCCTCAATCGAGATCTTGTTGTCGGAGGAGATCTGCCACGTGAGCTTGGCGAGCCCCTGGTAGCCCCGAATCGTCCGCACGAACGTCCCCGCCCCCCCCAGGGACACCGGGGTCTGGATGTCTATGCTCTGGACCGACGCGAAGTACCAGAGGCGGTCCCTCGCGACCGGGCCGCCGAAGGTGAAGGCCCCCTTCAGGTCGCGGAACGAGAGGGTCGTCGGGGTGGCCGCCTGGAAGGTGTCGTTCGCGGCGGCGCCGCGCGAGTCGAAGTAGATCGAACGGAAGAAGAACCTCGCCGACGCCTCGAACTCGTTCGTTCCCGACTTCGTGATGATGTTGGCGAAGCCGCCGTCGGCGCGCCCGTACTCGGCCGAGGCCCCCGACGTGATCAGCTCGACCTCCTTGATGGCGTCGAGGTTGAGGACCTGGCCGAAGTGGCCGGTGAGAGGGTCGGTGATGTCGGCGCCGTCGAGGCGGTACTGCAGTCCGGTGTCGCGCGCGCCGTGGACGTTCGGGTTCCCGTCGCCGTCGGTGTCCGTGATGCCGGGGGCCAGCGTCAGGAGGTCCTGGAAGTTCCTGCCGACGAGCGGCAGCCCTTCGATGTACTCGTCGTTGAACCGCGTGCTCGTGACCGCCGTCTCGGTGTCCACCGTCCGCGGCGTCGCCTCGACGACGACCCGCGTCGTCAGCTCGTCCGAAGGGGTGAGCCGGACCGGCAGGTCGGTCGTCTTTCCAGAGCGGAGCGCGATCGGGCCGATGTCGATCGCCGCGTACCCGGGGAGATCGGCCCTGAGGGTGCACGGCCGCTCCGCCTCGAGGCCGTTGAACGTGAACGCGCCGTGGACGTCGGTGAGGAGGCGCACGGGGGTCTGAGGCGCGGCGGCCGGGCCGCACGTGAGCGTGACGATCACTCCGGGGAGGGGGGTGCCGTCGTCCGCGCGCACAGTGCCGCGCAGGGCGGAGCTGCTCAGCGCGGCGGCCGCGCCCACCGACGCGGCGAAGACGATACCGGCGATCGCGGCGCGCGGCTGTTTCATGGCGCGTCCTCCGTGAGACCAGACTGGCCCGACATCAGACTAACCCATTGGACCCCTCGAAACTCATCAAGGTTCACCCAGGCGCCGCCATCGGGTCCGGGCCGGAGCCGGAGGAGAGTGGTTCCTCCGGCTGCGGCGTCCTTGCCGCCCGGCCCGGACCTTCTCGGGGTGCCGGCACCCCCATGCGACCCCGGTCCGCCTCCTCCGATCTCCCGTACAGCATGGATGGTGCCATCGACGGCGAGGCGTTCTTCCGGGCTGCGGCGATCCTCGATGGAATGGAGTTCCCTCCGGCGCCCCGGCGCGTGGAAAAAGTTCTTCCCGCGCCTACAATGCGCCCTCGCGGGTGGAGGTGCGGCGTCACGATGGGGGTCCCGGGCTTCGAGCGCGTGCGGGCGATCGTCTTCGATCTCGACGGGACGCTCATCGACTCGTACGAGGCGATCGCCGTGAGCCTCAACCACGCCCTGGAGCTCGCCGGCAAGCCGCCGAAGTCTTTCGCCGAGGTGCGGGGGCTGGTGGGCTTAGGCCTCGAGACCCTCATCGAGCGCGCGCTGGGAGGTCCGGAGGGCGTCGCGGGGGCGGTCGAGGATTTCCGGCGCCACTACGATCGCGTCTGCGTCGGGATGACGACGCTCCTTCCGGAGGTCGCGGAAACTCTCGCCGAGCTCGACCGGCGCGGCTACGCGATGTCGATCGCCACCAACAAGCCGTCGTACTTCGCGTGGCGGCTCCTCGAAGGGCTGCACGTGAGGCGGCACGTGACCGCCGTGTTCGGCCCCGACGTCGTCGAGAACCGCAAGCCCCATCCCGAGATGGTCCTCACCGCGATGCTGCGGATGGGGGTCACTCCGGCCCAGACGCTCTACGTCGGCGACATGGAGGTGGACGTGGAGACGGCGCGGGCGGCGGGGGTGCCTGTCGTCGTCGTCCCGACCGGGAGCCGCTCGGCCGCCGAGCTCGCCGAGGCCAGGCCGGATCGCCTCCTCTCATCCCTCAAGGACCTGCTGGACCTCGTCCCTCGCGTCGCCCCCCCTCGCTCACCCGCGCCGAAGTGAAGCGGCGGCTGTTTCGGGGCGGACTCCTCGTGGACGGCACCGGCGGTCCCGCGCGCGCGGCCGACGTGCTCGTCGCCCTGGACGTCATCGAGGAGGTCGCGCCGCCGGGATCGATCCCGGATTCCGCCGCCGACGGCGTCGTGGATGCTTCCGGGAAAATCGTCGCGCCGGGATTCATCGACCTCCACTCCCACGGCGATCTGATCCTCGCGCTCGACGACGAGCCCCTGCGCCGCCGCCTCGTCCACGGGCGCCTCGCCCAGGGGATCACGACCGAGGTCGTCGGCAACTGCGGGCTGGGGGCCGCGCCGGTCGCGCACGCGCACGAGCGGGAGCTGCGCGACGTCGTCGCCTGGATGACGCCGAAGGACGAGGCGTGGAGATGGCGCACGGTCGGCGAGTACCTCGATCGCCTCGAGGCGCTCGGCGTTCCGCTGAACGTCGCGACGCTGGTCGCGCACGGCGCCCTCCGCGTCGAGGAAGCGGGGCTCGCTCGCCCCCTCCCGTGGGGCGAGTCGATCGCCGCGATCGCGGCCTCGCTCGATCGCGCGCTCGGCGACGGGGCCTTCGGGATGTCCCTCGGCCTCATCTACCCTCCCGGGAGCTTCACGCCGTCGACCGAGATCGACCCTCTCGCGCGGGTCCTCGCGCGCCGCGACGCCCTTCTCACCGCGCACGTCCGTGGCTCGAGCGAGACGCTCCTCGACGCGGTCGAGGAGATCCTTTCGTACGGGCGCGGGGCGGGGGTGCGCGTCCACCACTCGCACAGCGAGGCGGTGGGGCCGGCGCACTGGGCCATGATTCCCCGCGTCCTCGAAATGGAGGGCGAAGCCCGGCGCGCCGGCGTCCGCGTGACGTACGACATGTTCCCGTACACCGCCGCCGCCACGTCGATGGCGGCGATCTACCCGCCGTGGGCGCTCGCGGGGGGGCTCGGCGCCCTGGTAGATCGCCTCCGGGATCCTGCGACGCGCGCGCGCGTGCGCCGCGACGTCGAGAGCTTGGTGCCGGCCTGGCCGCCCTGGGGAGTGAACGGGTGGGCGCACAACCTCGTGCTCGCCGTCGGCTGGCGCCGCATCACGGTGGGGACCGTGGCGACCGAGGGATCGCGCTGGGCCGAGGGTCTCTCACTTACTGATCTCGCCGAGCGAGCCGGGAGCGATCCCTTCGACGCGATTTCGGATCTCATGGTCGCGGCGGAGGGGCGGGTCTCGCAGATCATCCACGGGATCTCGGGGGACGAGGCCGACGACTCGGGCCTCATGTCGCTCCTCGCCGATCCTCACTCAGCCTTCTGCACCGACGCGAACGACGTCGGGCGCGGCCTTCCTCATCCCGCCGCCTACGGGACGTTTCCGAAGATCCTCGGCGAGTTCGTGCGCGGGCGAGGGGTGCTGCCGATCGAGGAGGCGATCCGGAAGATGACCTCCTATCCGGCGGCGATCCTCGGCCTCGCCGATCGCGGCGTCGTCCGAAGGGGTGCGCGGGCGGATCTGGTGGTCTTCGATGCGGCGACGATCGGCTCGGCCGCGACGTTCGCCGAGCCGAGGAGGATGGCCGACGGGATCGATCTCGTGATCGTCAACGGGGAGACCGCCGTCGAGCGCGGCGAGCTCAGGTCGATGGACGCGGGGAAGGTGCTGCGGCGGTGAGCGTCACGGCCCGATCGGCGTCACGCTCCTCTTGACCTGCCGCGTGTTGTACGCGTCGAAGTACTCGAGCGCCCGATCGTCGACCGGGTACGCGGCCGACGCGGGGTATGGAAAGGCCGGCATCGCATGGTAGGGGAGAGGCTCGACCCGATCCGGGCGGGCCGAGTTCACGTCCATGTCCTTCCCGAAGCCGTCGGCGTAGAGGAGAAACGTCCGCGTCATCCCCGGCGCGAGGGGCGGAAGCGGGGCGGGATCGAACGACATCGCGATCTCGTCGCCGCCGCGCGTGATGACGTACCGATCGTCGGCTGATGCAAGGAGAGGCCGCACGTCGCCGTACCGCGTGTAGAACCCCTCGTGCGCCTTCCAGAAGATCGAGGGGTCCTCGCGCGCGTAGTCGTACGCCGCGGGGGCCCTCCCGTCGGGGGAGACCGGGAGCGGGAAGCCGCGCCACCTCAGGAGCGCGACGGACGGGTCGAGCCGCGTGATCGACGCCGGTTTCCCGGACGGGGTGGCGACGAGGATCCTGTCCCAGTAGATCCTCATGTTGGTCGTGATGCGGATCTTCGTCGCTTCGTGCGGAAGCTTCCCCGTCAGATCGACAATCATCGTCTTGGGGAGCCCCGCGGGGAAGCCCATGTCGTGCGCGACGACGATCCACGCTCCCGTCGAGGGGTCCTGCGCCTCGAGGGAGGGGGCGGCGAGGGCGATTCCCGACTGGGATGCGGCGAGGTTGCTCGTCGAGTCGGCGTAGTCGATCCACGCCGTCATCAGCAGCACGGCCCCTCCCGCGGCCGGCGCCCCGAGATCGAGCGTGAGTGCGTGCGTCTCGGCGTAGCCTTTGAAAGGCAGGAGCCGGAAGCCGTCGGGATACGTGCGGTCCTCCCTCGCGAGCGCGTCGGTGACGTCGCGCCCTCGGTCGTCGACGGCCGAGACGGCCGGGTGGGCCCCCCGGACGACGTGCATCCTGAACCCCGGGAACGGCGGCGTCTCGACGAGCCTCTCGTCGGGGTACGCCTCGGTCCCCTCGGGATGATCCACGGCGACGAGCTGCGCGCGATCGAAGTAGATCGTCTCCTCGAGCTGATTGACGAGGTAGAGCTCGTAGCGGCCGTCGTGGGGGCTGATCCTGTCGGCCGGGATCCTCACGTACTCGTCGGTGTCGGGGGTGTTCCAGGTGGCGGGGGCGACGAGGTAGCCGAAGGCCGATCCGCCGAGGAAGTCGGTGACGAAGGCGATCTTCGTGCCGTCCCACGTGTAGAGGATGGGGCAGGAGGTCCCCTTCCGGTCGAGCTCATCGACTTTGAGCGGGGCGTCCGCGGCCACCTTCACCTCGTCCTGGAGGACGCCCCCGGGCCACAACAGCCTGAGCGCGTCGACGCTCGCGTGGGCGCCGAGGCCGAAGAAGGGACGCAGGCTCGTGGACGAGAGGTATCCGGAGCCCGAGGCGATCTCGGTCTTCTGCCAGAGTGTCCCGGCCTTCGCCTCGACCTTCGTCCCCACCCCCTGCCTGTTGCTGTTGAGCCCCTTCGGCGTCACGGTGAGCCAGTGGCCCTTGTTCCCGCCGTCGTTCCTCAGGATCGTGGGCGACGCGCCGTTGTTCGAGATGACGAGATCGAGATCGCCGTCGGCGTCGAGATCGGCGACCGCGAGGCCGCGCCCCCGGCGTGCCGTCACCCGCGCGAGCCCCGAGACGGCCGTGGCGTCCTCGAAGATCCCCTGGCCCAGGTTGTGGAGGAGGCGGATCGCCGGTCCGCTGTCGGTGCCGTTCACGGCGAGCAGGTCCACGAGGCCGTCGTTGTCGACGTCGGCCGCCCCCAGCCCGAAGAGTGGGCCGTTTCCGTCGCGCGGGATGTCGGCGACGGCCGTCACGTCGAGGGCGAAGGCGCCGCTCCCGTCGTTCCGGAAGAGGCGCGGGACGGACGAGTCCCACAACGTCGCCGCGATGTCCACCCATCCGTCGCGGTTGTAATCCACGGCGACGATGCCGAGGTAGTTCCCGCTGGTCGGGAGGCCGACCTTCGCCCCGATGTCCGTGAAGGTGCCGTCGCGGTTGTTCGTGTAGAGGGCGATCCCCTGCCCGAGCCGAGCCACCGCGACGTCGATGTCGCGGTCGTTGTCGAAGTCCGAGAAGACGGCGCCGGTGTTCCGCGTCGAGCCGTCGCCGAACCGTGCGGCCTGCGTCACGTCGGCGAACGAGCCGTTCCCGTTGTTCCTGAAGACGCGGATCTCCTCACCGGCGTAGTCGCCGGGGAAGGAGAGGGACTCGCGGGGCGGGTTCGGCGCCGACATGAGGCCTGCGACGAAGACGTCGAGATCCCCGTCGTGATCGATGTCGGCGAGCGAGGCCCCGGCCGCGAAGAAGCCCTCCTTCAAGGCGGGGAGCGTGGCCGGCGTGAAGGCCCCCTTCCCGTCGCCGAGCAGGAGCGCCACGCCGCCGTAGCGCGTCACGAGCAGATCCACGTCGCCGTCGTTGTCGACGTCGCCCGCGGCGATGCCCATCCCTTCGCCCGTGGGGATGGCCGACGCGGCCCCGGAGGCCTCGAAGCTCATCTTTCCCCTGTTGAGGAAGAGGCCGGCCGGCTTCCCGAGGGTGTTGGGGAAGATCAGATCCTCCATCCCATCGCCGTCGACGTCGGCGACGCCGACGCCGCTCCCGAGGAAGGGGGCGACGTGATCCCGGAGCACCGCCGCCGCGTTCCCGCCGGCGGGAAGGGGGGAGCGCAGCCCGAGAGGATCGCCTCCCCCCGAGTGCGCGAAGGCCACTCCCGACGTCACCGAGGCGTTGGTGAAGGTGATGCGTCCCGCGGCGAGAGGGTCGACCCGCGCGTTGCGCCCCGAGAGATCTTCCATCGCGAAAGAGTACCGCCCCTGCTCGCCGTACTTCATCCCCGAGGACGACACCGGGAGGCTCGACGCCGCCTGGAGCTCCTGGTGCTTCTGCATGTACTTCTTCCCGCTCTCGATGTCCCCCTTGGAGATGAAGGCGCGGCCGAGCGAGTAGTAGGCGGGGAGGAGGTTCGAGTCGAGCTTGAGCGCCGCCTGGTACTCGGCGATCGCCGCGTCGAAGTTGCGCGCCGACTGGTGGAGGGCGCCGAGGTTGTAGTGCAGGTCGGGGTCGCGCCCGTCGCCCGCGACGGCCGCCTTCGCGTGCAGGATCCCCTCGTCGGTCTTCCCCTGGACCTTGAAGATGAGCGAGAGGTTGTAGTGCGCGTGGACGTTCCCGGGATCGGCGGCGAGGGCGCGGCCGAAGCTCTCCGTGGCCTCCGGGTATCTCACCTGCGCGAGCTGCGCGATCCCGACGTTCACGAGCGCGGGGACGTAGTCGGGAGCGGCGGCGATCGCGAGCCGGAACTCCTTCTCGGCGTCCGACGCTTTGAACTGCGCGAGGAGCGCGATCCCCAGGTTGTTGTGCTCGATGGCGGCGTCGCGCGGTGTCTGGGCGGGGGCCGTGGCCCCCCCGGGGGGTCGCACCGAGCCTGTCCCCCCGAGGAGGAGGGAGAGAACGCCTATATATATGATGACGGTCGCGGGGCGGGAGCTGGGTTTATCCTTTGGATTCATGGGGTTATGCGGTATTCTCTCCAGGACAGGCGGCCGAGTATAGCCCATCGTGCGGAGGACCGGGGTTCCGATTCTTACGTCCTTGACCGTCCGGGATATCTCCCTATATTCCCTTGGATTTGCCACCTTTTGACGGAGCCCTCCCGTGTCCCGCACCATTCTCGTCGTCGACAACAACGCGTTCTACCGCCAGGTCCTCGGGGACTTCTTCAGGTCCGAGGGGTTCGATGTCGCCGTCGCCGGCGATGGCGTCGAGGCGCTCGAGCGCGTCGCCCTGGGCGGCGTCGACTTCATCCTCCTCGATCTCATCATGCCCCGCGTGGACGGCGCGCGCCTCTGCCGGTACCTCAAGGCCCACCCCGACTACTCCGCCATCCCCGTCGTCATCCTCTCGGGAATCCTCGCGGACGAGATCGAGGACATCGACACCATCAACGCCGACGCCTACGTCGCGAAGATGCCCATGGAGCAGCTCGAGGTCACGCTCCGGAGCGTCTTCGCGAAGCTCGACGGGCGGCCCGCGGCCCCCGTCCTCGAGGGGTTCGACAAGATGTTCCGCCGCGAGGTGGTCCTCGAGCTCCTCGAGGATCGCCGCGTGCGCGATCTCATCCTCGACTCGATCGCCGAGGGGATCGTCGAGCTGACCCCCGACCGGAAGATCCTCCGCACGAACATGATCTTCGACCGGATGGTGGGGCGCCCGGGGAGCGCGCTTCTCTCGCTGCCGATCGCCGACAGCTTCCCCGGATCGAAGGGGGTCGTCGAGGGGCTCTTCGCCGACGCCGCCGAGAGGCGCGGGCGCCCGGCCTCCGCCATCGTCGAGGTGGACGGGCGATCGCTGCGCGTACGGCTCCACACGCTCGAGACCGGCGACTGCTGCGAGTCGAACCTGAACCCGACGATCCGGAGGGTGTCGCTCGAGAATCCGAAGGTGAGGCTCATCGAGCCGGGAACTCTCCCGGGCTACGTCGTCCTCGTCGAGGACGTCACCTCCCACCTCGAAGCCCAGGAGGAGCGCGAGCGCTACCGCGAGAAGCTCCAGCGCTCCGAGAGGATGTCGGCGCTCGGGATGTTCGCGAGCGGCGCCGCCCACGAGCTCAACAACCCCCTCACCGCGGTCCTCGGCTACGCCCAACTCCTCGGCGCGAAGCCCCTTCCCGCCGACGTCAAGTCGAGCCTCAGGAAGATCGAGGAGGGGGCGGCGCGCTGCCGCAGCATCGTCGAGAACCTGCTGACTTTCAGCCGCATCGAGATCCCGGAGCGCGCCCCCGAGCCGATCAACGACCTCGTCCGCGAGGCGGTGCAGGAGTGCCTGCCGCGCGCCGAGGCGGCCCAGGTCGCCATCCGGACGCGCCTCGCCGACGGCCTCCTTCCCGCCGAGGTGAAGCGCGGCGACATGCTCCAGGCCCTCCTCGCCCTCCTCGACAACGCGGTGCGCGCGGCCGCCGGCGCCGAGCGGAACCGCCTCGTCGAGGTGACGACAGCCTTCGACGACGGCTCGATCGTCGTCGAGATCTCGGACAACGGCCCCGGCATCCCGGCGCGCATCCTCGGCCGGATCTTCGATCCCTTCTTCGGGACGAGGGAGGTCGGGGACGGGAAGGGTCTCGGGCTGAGCATTGCCTACGGGATCCTGCGCGCCCACGGCGGGTCTCTCAGCGCGCGGAACCGCGAGGTCGACGGCGCCTGCCTGACGATGCGCGTTCCCTGCGAGGCGGGGCGCGCCGACGTGGCGGTGCCGGCCGATTCGGGGAGCACGAAGGAAGTTCGAAGGAAGAGCGGCCGGCGCCTCCTGATCGTGGACGACGAGCAGGTGGTCCTCGAGCTCCTCATCGATCTTCTCGGCACTCAGCACCACATCGACACGGCGGGGAACGGCCGCGACGGCCTCGCCCTCGCCGTCTCGGGGAAGCACGACCTGATCCTCCTCGACATCAAGATGCCCGACATGACGGGGCGCCAGATGTTCGAGTCGCTCGTGGCGAAGCGCCCCGAGATGGCCTCCCGCGTCATCTTCACGACCGGCGACAGCATGGAGCCCCAGACGAAGAAATTCCTCGAGTCCACGGGGACGCCGGTGATCACGAAGCCCTTCTCGCTCGACACGGTCACCGATCTCGTGGACCGGCTGCTCGCGGCGTCGCGGAAGGCGTAGCTCCGCTCGCAGGCGCCAGAATCGCTCCGCCTTCTGCTAACCTCCCCCCCTTCATCCTCACAAGCTCAAGGAGGTCGGCGTGCCTGCACCCAGGGGGAAGTCCAGGGAAGTGATCTCGTACGCGAAGGTGAAGACGCGCCTCGGGCCGATGTTCGCGGCGGTGACGTCGCGCGGCGTCTGCCGGATCGCGCTCACGACGAAAAGCGAAGAGGCCTTCGTCGAGGAGGTCCGCAAGCAGACGGGCGTCACGCCGGTGCACGACCCCGCGAAGCTCGCGGGAGTCGAGCGCGAGCTCCAGGAGTACTTCGACGGGAAGCGAAAGGTCTTCTCCCTCAAGGTCGACCTCAGCCACATCACGGCGTTCCAGAGCAAAGTCCTCCACGCCACCGCGCGGATCCCCTTCGGCCGCGTCATCTCGTACGGCGAGCTGGCCGCGATGATCGGGCGGGGGAAGGCCGCGCGCGCCGTCGGGGGCGCCCTCGGATCGAACCCCGTCCCCCTCGTCGTCCCGTGCCACCGCGTCGTCGGATCGAACGGATCGCTGACCGGTTTCGGCGGCGGCATCAACATGAAGAAGGCGCTCCTCAAGGGTGAGGGGCTCGACGTCTGACGTGAAGATTCTCCTCGCCTACCGATCGGGGCGAGCCGGCGCCGGCGACTACTTCGCGACGATGATGCCGGTGGGCCTCGGGTACATCAACGCGGCGCTCCGCGCGGCGGGGTTCGACTCCCGCCTCGCGAACCTGAGCCGGGTCCCGTGGGCCGAGGCCGTGAAGCTGTTGAAGGTCGAAAAGCCCGGCCTCGTCGGCCTCACCCTCTACACGTTCAACCGCCACGCCGCCCTCAAGCTCGCCGTCGAGGCGAAGCGCGCAAACCCGCGGTGCTTCGTCGTCGCGGGCGGGCCTCACGCCGCGCACGTCGCAGAGTCTCTCCTCACGAGCTGCTCCGCCCTCGACGCCGTCGCGACGGGGGAGGGGGAGACGCTGATGGTCGATCTGGCGCGATGCCTCGAGCGGGGCGGCGATCCGAAGGGCGTCGCGGGGCTCGTGCTGCGGGACACCGGGGCGACCGCTCCCCGCGAGGCGATCGCCTCGCTCGACGACATCCCGTTTCCCGCGCCTCACTACGAGGGCTTCCACCTCGACGTGACCGCCGAGGCGGGGTTCATCATCACGTCGCGGGGGTGCCCGGGGCGCTGCACCTTCTGCAACACCCCCGACTTCTGGGGGACGAAGATGCGCTTCCGCAGCGCGGCGTCGGTCCTCGACGAGATCCGGTTCCTCGCGAGGGAGCGCGGCATCCTCTACGTCTCGGTGCGCGACGACACCTTCACCGTGCACAAGAAGAGGATCCTCGAGCTGTGCGAGCGGCTCTGTGAGGCGAAGCTCGGCGTCCTGTGGAACTGCCAGTCGCGCGTCAACGCCATCGACCAGGAGAGGCTCGACGCGATGCGCCGCGCCGGCTGCGAGGTGGTGCAGTACGGCGTCGAGAGCGGATCGCCCCGCCTTCTCCGCGAGCTGGCGAAGGACATCTCGGTGGATCAGATCCGGAGCGCGGCCGCGGCGACGCGGCGGGCGGGGATGAGCCTTTCCTTCTATCTCATCAGCGGCGTCCCCGGCGAGACCGACGGCGACTTCCGCGCGACCGAAAGTCTTCTCAAGGGGTGCCGGCCGCACGACGCGATGGTGGCGCCGCTCGCGCTCTACCCGGGCACGGCGCTCTGGGAGGCGTACAAGAGCGAGCGCGGCGTCACCGACGACTACTGGGTGAAGGAGAAGCGCGACACCCTCTACGCCCTGCCGGCCCGCGAGCGCGCGCGATCGAACGCCCGCATGGCGGCGATCTGCCGTGCGGCGACGTCGGGACGGGCGCGCGGGGGGCGCCGGCTCGGCGCGACGACCGATCTCGCGCGCCACGGATCGGCGGCGGTGCCGGGAGGGGAGACGGAGGATCTCGCGGTGAGCGCGGCGTACACGCGCGAGGATCTCGAAGCGCACAAGGAGCGGCACCCCGAGGCGTTCGCGCCGCTTCTCTCGAGCGGCCTCGCCTACGAGAGCGAGGGGCTGGCTGGGGAGGCGCTCACGGAGTACGAGGCGATCCTCGCCCTCGAGCCGAAGAACCCCTGGGCGCTCCACCGCACCGCGGCGGTCCTCACCGGGACCGGCGATCCGGAGAGCGCGCTCATGTACGCCGCGGATCTCGCGCGAGAGCACCCGAAGTACGCCGCCGGCCATGCGCTCGTCGCGGCGATCCATCTCGCGGCGGCGCGCCGGGGGAAGACAAGGGACGCCGCGCGCGCGGCGAAGCTCCTTCGAATTCCGTGAGGCGCGTCGCCCTCGCCGCCGTGATGCTCGTGGCGACCCTTCCCGCTTCGGCCCAGATCGCGTCGCGCCACCGGCTGCGCGTCCGCGTCGACCAGCGAGCCGCCGAGGTCGTGGGCGCCCCGGCCTTCATCCAGTCCCACGCGGGCTTCCTGACGGGGACTTCTGATGCGCGCGCCTGGCGCGCGACCCTTCGCGCGTACGTCGCCGCTCACGAAAGCCTCTTCGGCGTCGACCCCGACGTCCTCGACACCTGCCGGGTGTCCCGGGAGATCTTCGCGACGGACACCGGCGCCCGGTTCCTCACGCTCCAGCAGACGGTGAACGGTCTCGACCTCCTCGGCGCCGAGCTGCGCGCCGGAGTGACGGCCGTGGGGGAGATCGTCACCATCGCGAGCACGCTCGTTCCGGCGACGCCCGCACCTCGCGGAGGGCAAGCCTATCTGCCGCTGGATCGCGGGACGATCCGGCCGGTCACCGTGACGCGCGTCCACGGCTCCGCCCCCGACGACGTCGTCGAGGAGATCCGCGACGCGATCGACGGGCGCCTTCTCGTGAGCCGCGACGTCGTCCTCCACGCGAGCGCGACCTACGACGTCTTCGCCCGGAGCGATCTCGCCCCCGCGGATTCCCCGACGCCGGCGTCCCCCGGCTTCTGCGCGCCCGGGGCGACGCAGCCGGCGGTCATCGCGCGCTCCCTCCGCTCGCTCGCCGCTCTCGACGGGACGGCGTCACCGAACGGGTGGATCGACCCGAACGACAGCGTCACCTCGGGGAACAACGTCGCGGCGCACCTCCCGGCCGCCGCGCCCATCGCCGGGCCGTCGTTCCGCGTCTTCGACTTTCCCATCGATCTCGGGCTTGCCCCGTCCGCCTCCTCTAGCGCCTCGGTGACGCAGCTCTTCTACGACGTCAACTGGATCCACGACCGGCTCTACCATCTCGGCTTCGACGAGGCGTCGGGGAACTACCAGCGGCTGAACTTCGGGCGCGGCGGCCTTCCGGGGGACGCGATCGACGCCGTCGCGCAGGACACCGGCTCGAACAACGCCTTCTTCGTCCCGGCTCCCGACGGCACGTCGGGGAGCCTCCACCTCTTCAACTTCACGTTTCCGACCCCCGATCGCGACGGGGCGCTGGACGCCGAGGTCGTCATCCACGAGGCAGCGCACGGGCTTTCCACGCGACTCGTCGGCGATCTCTCGGCCGTGCAGTCCGATGGCCTGGGGGAGGGGTGGAGCGACTTCTACTCCCTGGCCCTGCTCGCCGAGCCGTCGGACGATCCGCGCGGCTGCTACGCCGAGGCGGCGTACGTCGCCTACCAGCTCGTCGGTCTGACCTCGAACTACACCTTCGGGATCCGGCGCTACCCGTATTCGGCGGATCTCGCGGTGAACCCGCTGACCTTCGCCGACATCGATCCGGCGCAGATCGCTTTTCCTCCGTCGATCCCGCGGTCGCCCCTCATCGGCTCGATCATCGCCCCCGAGGCCGACGAGTCGCACAACGTCGGGGAGGTCTGGGCCTCCGCCCTCTGGTCCGCGCGCGGGCGCCTCGTCGGCGCCCTGGGGTTCGCCGGGAACGAGAGGATGCTCCGCCTCGTCACCGACGGGATGAAGCTGACGCCGGCCAACCCGACCTTCACGCAGGCGAGGGACGCGATCCTCGCGGCCGATCGGATCGATTTCGGCGGCGCGGACCTCGCGCTCTTGTGGGCGGGGTTTGCGGAGCGGGGGTTGGGGTTCTCGGCCGTCGCGCCTCCGCCGACCACGACGCACGGCGCGTTCGAGGCGTTCGACGCGCCTCCGGGTCTCGCCATTCCGGGGCCGGCGTCGGTGCCGGTGCTACCGGACTCGGGGCTGCTGATCCTCGCGCTGGGAATCGCGGGCGGCGGGTTCCTCGCTCTCAGGCAGTCAGCCCACGAGTAGGAGCTTCCCGGTAGGCATCCGCGCGGTTGAACGCTCCGCCAGTCCATCGCGTCATCTCTCAATCCGAGGCGCGAGTGCTTTCATCCGGAGGCGACCAACGAACCTCAAGGCCATAGTGCGGAAGGGAGCCACCCCGGATGATCAGGGAACATCTCGCGCCGCGCCTATCGCAATCACTTCGGCACACTGATGGTTCATCCCCCGCCGGATGATGGAAGCGGGGCTCGAGGACGAATCCTCGAGGCAGCGAGATCGCAAGCGACGCGTCCAGAGTCAGATGGTCAAAGTACTCGGAATAGACATCGGCCCGGCCCACCGCCCCATCGAGCGTAAAACGGAGTTGAACGGCGGAGTGACTCCCAATCGTCGCCGAGAGATCCACGTCGCCGCCGGAGCCGGGTGAGTTGCGATATCGCAACGGGACGGACTCGGGTGAGAGAGTGCTCTCCCCCGATTCGGCTGGAATCATGTTCGGGTCGATGTCAGCCCAGCCCCAGTCACCGTCCTGGCGGAGGGACAGCATTCTGAGCGCGGTGCGCCCGCACGTGGGTGACAGCACACCCGCGTTCAATGGCAGCAAGAGATCTGCGCTGTCGGGGCCGAGGTTGCGCACATTGATTTCGCGTATCAACACGGCGTCAAGGCATGCGGAGATGGCCGGGGCACCGCGCCGCGTGAAGCGAGGCGGCAGGGTAATCGTTAGCCTCGTGACGGTGCTCTCGATGACGAGCGGATCTCCCTTCACGCGCTCCTCGAGGCTGGAAAGCAGCCTCGACACCACCAATTCGTCTTGCGGCGCGGCGGGATCGGGCGCAATCACCTGAGGACCGACACCTGACGTGGGGACCGGATCTTGAACTCCCTTGGTACGGTCCGAGTTGATTATTGGGTACGCGGCAAGACCGGCCACGAACATCGTGAGCGCCGCTCCCGCAAGTGCGCCTCGTCGAAACGTGCCCGGCGGTGGGGCCGGTGAGGCAGTATCGCGCCCTGCGGACAGCACGATCAGATCAGTCAAATCGGCCGAACGAAATCCGTCCACCTCAAGAGGAATGGAAACGCAGTCAAGCTTCGAAAGTTCAGACGACCTCAGGGCGCCGGCGCCGACCCTCAGTTTCTGGCTTGCGCTGAGGACCAAACCGGCCAGATAGAAAGTGGTTGCGTACGGGCTGTACGGAGGCCGAACTCTTGCGTTCAGTCGTTCTCTCGAAGCGCCGGGCAACGGGTGGGAGAAGGCAATGCCGGGGGTGCGCTCCCGATTTCGATCGTCGGCCAGCAGATCGCTGACACGTCGGGCCCAGGTCTCGGCGGTTCGCTCTCGTGCCAGTGAACCGGCCAGCCGCCCGAGCGCGTCATACAGATCGGTCCAGCGACAGTAGAGCCCTGCCATCTCCCGCGCCACCGATTCGTGCGAGTGCGAATCCGGCGAGAGGCCGTCGAGGAGCACTCCGTACCACATGCGAACTCCGGGTCGGCCCACTTCGTCGGTTTCCGCTTGCCACAACGCCGAGCACGAGAAGACGAGCTGGGATGCACTCAGCCTCGTACCGGTGAAGGCCACCTTTGGGAGCGGTGAGGCCTCGTCAACGTCCGGAAGCATGCTGTCGAGAGTCATCGCGTCGACAGGGCTGGTCGCATCGAGCCAGGTGAGAACGTAGCCTCTGCCCGCCAGATTGGCCTTGATGAAGGCGTGGATCGTCGGCCTCATGTCTTGATGAGGCCGAACTCGCGTTCCAGTTTGCTGATATGGTCATCGAATCGGGCCTGGTCCGCCTCCGTACTGATGGCGCACCTTCCGATGCTCCCGAGAACCTGAATCAGCCCCCTGTTCGTGGCGGCACTCGTCAGATGGTACTCGAGTTTTCCGGAGAACAATCGCTCGATTTGATAAAGCGCGTCGCGATTCGCGGATCTGAGCCGAACGAGGGCCTCGTCATCCGACCATGTCTTCGGCAGCAGATCGGCCTTGTTGAACACTATGATGGCCTTTGAGACGGACATGGTGGCGCGCTCCGCCTGGGAGAAGAGCGTGTCCGCGAGAGACGCGCTGAAGTACAGAGCATTGTCGCGATACAGTTCGACCTGATCGCCGACGATGCCCACCTTCATGACGAACATCAGGACGCATTTCTTGTCGCTCCTCAATTCTGCCAGCGCCTTCACCCGGTAGGAGTCTTCTCCAGGGAAGTCGTGGACTCGCAGGCGAAGCGTCGGCTTGATCGTCTGGTCGAGTTCCAGATCCCGATTGTGTCGGATGAACTCGGCCGACTCGTAAATGTTCTTCTGATAGACCCGCCAGGTCGCGGAAGGCTCGAGCTTGCCTATCTGGGTCCAGGGGCTCGTCCATAGCTCGACGATGCTCGTCTTGCCGGAAGCCCTGGGTCCCATGATAATCACGTCGATATAGTCGTACTCCAGCACGGTGAGACTCTTGATGTACGAACGGAGTTTGTCGCGCGCCAGTTGTGCTTGGCGATGTAGGTGCCAATGCTGAAGAGAAGCCCGGCGCCCGCAAAGAAGTCGCTGGTGGTCATGGGATCCATTAGGCTCACCTCTCAACGATCCGCGGTTAGATCGCGCTCCGAGTAGCATGTGCTCTAGGGCGACGCCGCGGCCCGCGGACAACGCTCCCCGTGGGAGCGCGAAATTCGCGTACGCGGAACAACGGGCAACGAGCTCCGAGCTCGGCCGTAGGCCACATCACGGCTCGAGATTCAGACTACAGCAATTTATTGTAGCTAACATGATATGTCAAGAAGAATTGCACGCGCAGGGGCAGATTGCCAGCCGCAGAGTGAATTACGGACTTGGGTGCGGGGGCAGCGCTACGCCGCCGCCGGCTTCCTTGCGAGCCACCAGAGGCCGGCCGAGGAGATGAGCCCGACGCCTGAGAAGACGAACCACATCATCTGCGGCGCTCCGGCCGCCTTGCAGAAGGCGTAGACCGGGCCGCCGATGAGCCCCGAGAGGAAGTAGCCGAGGGCGATCGGCAGGAACGCGAATCCCATGAACATCCCGATCTGGTCCTTCGGCGCGATGCTCCCGACGTAGCGGTAGAAGTGGGCCGAGTAGATCATCTCGCCGACGGAAAAGCCCATGATGCCTATCCCCGTCACGACGATCGACGGCGCCACCCCCATGAAGGCGATGCCGCCCGAGGCCACGAGCGTCGCGAGGAGGACGGCCCGCCCCGGCGAGAGGTTTCGCACCAGGTGGCCGACGACGACCTGGAAGCAGACGATGAGGGCGCCGTCGAGGGCGATGAGGACGCCGAGCGCGGTGCTCGATCCCTTCAGATCGTCGGTCACGTACAGGGGCATCGGGCCGTAGAACTGGTAGAACATGCTCCAGAACCCGGCGATGCAGACGACCAGGAGCATCAATCGCCCGTTCGTGAGGACCTTCCCGAAGTCCGTCAGGAACTCCCCGAAGCGCTTCTTCGGCTCCTCATCCCCGTCGGCCGCCTTCGGCTCCTTGAAGACGAGGAAGATCAGCGTGAGGGCGATCGCCGCCGAGCCGGCGCTCATCAGGAAGACCTTGTCGACCCCCGTGTTGTCCCGGAGCCAGCCGCCGAGGATCGGCCCCGCCGACCCGCCGATGTTGACGAGCGTGTAGTAGATCGAGAACCCCAGCGGCCGGATCGCCTCGCTGCACGATTTCTGGACCGTCCCGGTGATGCTCGGCTTGATGAGCGACGCGCCGAAGGCGACGAGGAAGAGGGCGCCGAGGATCGGGATCGTCCCCGCGGCCTCCCCGACGAGGAAGTAGCCGGCGGAGAGGAGCGAGTAGGCGAGGAGGATCGCCTTCCTGTAGCCGAGGATGTCGGCGAGAAAGCCGGAGAGGGCGGCGAGGCCGTAGGTGAAGAGGCCGAAGTAGCCGCCGATGACGATGGCCGTCGAGCTCTCGAAGCCGCGCGACTTGGTCAAGTAGAGGACGAGGGCCGACGTCATCCCGTAGAAGGCGATCCGCTCGAAGAGCTCCGAGATGTTGGCGGACCAGAACGAGACGGAGAATTCCCGTAGCGACGCGACGAATCCCTTCCCGCTCAATGCACGCCTCCCATGAGATTGCGGATGGGCTTCATCAGGAAAACAAGGATGAGGGCCGCCGCGGCGGTCGTCGCGAAGACGGCGCCGAAGAGCTGCGGAAGGGGCAGCGTCTCGAAGAAGCCGGCGACCCAGCCGCCGATCTTGTTCCCGAACGACAGCGACAGGAACCAGATCCCCATCATGCTCCCGACGATGCGCGGCGGCGCGAGCTTCGTGACGACGCTCAACCCCACCGGGCTCAGGCACAGCTCGCCGATCGTGTGCAGGAGGTACACGCCCACGAGCCACCACGGCGAGACGAGGCGGTCGGGAGGGGAGGCGATCCTCGCCGCCGGGACGAGGAGGAGGAAGCCCAAGCCCACGAAGAGAAGCCCCCAGGTGAACTTCGCCGGGCTCGACGGCTCGCGCTTTCCCATCCGGATCCAGATCCAGCCGACGACGGGGGCGAGGGCGATGATGAAGATCGAGTTGACCGCCTGGTACCACGTCGACGGGAAGGCGAACCCCAGCGCCCGGTTGTCGGTCATCCGGTCGGCGAAGAGGTTGAGGCTGCTCCCGGCCTGCTCGAAGGCGGCCCAGAAGAGGGTGGCGAAGAGGAAGAGGACGCTGATCGCGGCGATCCGCTTCCACTCGACGGCGGTGAAGGGGGCGCTCGCCGGCGCGGCGGGGGCGCCTGCGTTCTTCGCGGCGGGCTTCGCCGCCTTCAGCCGGTCGAGCGCCGGGACCAGGTGCTTCTTGCCGAGGACGTACTGACCGAGGCCGAGGACCATCCCGGCGGCGCCCGCGCCGAAGCCGTAGTGCCAGTCGACGTTCTGGCCGAGCCAGCCGCAGATGAGGGGCGCGATCCCCGCGCCGAGGTTGATCCCCATGTAGAAGATCGAAAAGCCCGCGTCGCGCCTCGGATCCCCCTCGTCGTAGAGAGAGCCCACCATCGTGCTGGCGTTCGGCTTCAGAAGCCCCGTCCCCGCGACGATCAGCGCGAGCCCGAGGTAGAAGAACGGCACCGCGTGGAAGATGAGGGAGATCTGCCCCGCGGCGATGAGGATGCCGCCGACGAGCACCGATCGGTACGGCCCGATGAGCCGATCGGCGATCCACCCCCCCGGTATCGCCGCGGCGTACGCGAGGGCGGTGTACCAGCCGTAGATCGCTGCGGCGTGCTGCGTCGAGTAGCCGAGGCCCCCCCTCTCGGCCGAGGCGACCATGTAGAGGATGAGGAGGGCCCGCAGGCCATAGAAGCTGAACCTCTCCCACATCTCGGTGAAGAAGAGGGTGACAAGGCCCCGCGGGTGCCCCGTCACGCGAGGAGGGGCTCGATGCGCTTCTGGATCGGCTCGCCGGTGATCCGCGCGTTCCCCTGGCCGATGTAGATGTCGATCTCGCTCCGCACGCCGAACTTCGGGAGGTAGACGCCGGGCTCGATCGTGAAGGCGGTTCGCGGGATGAGCCGCCGGTCGTCCTTCGTCTCGAAGTGATCGATGTTGGCGCCGTTCCCGTGGACCTCGTACGAGAGGTTGTGCCCGGTGCGGTGCACGAAGTAGTCGCCGTACCCCTTCCCCGCGATGAAGCCGCGCGAGACGTCGTCCACCTCCCAGCCCATGATCTCGCGCCCGCCGTTGAGCCCCTCGAGGGCGAAGGTCGCCGCCGCGTCGCGCCCGCCGGTGACGACGTCGAAGACCTTCTGGTTCTCGGCCGGAACGCTCGTGTCGAGGAAGGCGGTCCACGTGATGTCGGCGTAGACGGCGTCGGGGACGTTCTTCTTGCACCAGAGATCGATCAGGAAGTGATCGCCCCGCTTGATGGGGGAGGCCGTCTCCGGGGTGGGGCCGTAGTGCGGGTTCCCGCTGTGCTCGTTGACGGCGACGATGGGGGCGTGGTCGAAGACGCAGTTGTTCTTCTCGAAGTGCTTCACCATGAACTGCTGGATCTCGTACTCGTTGGTGGGGACGTTCGCGAGGAGGCGGCGCCTCACCTCCCGGAACGTGAGATCGACCGTCTCCCTCAGCACCGCGGCCGCGTCGAGGTGCGTCTGGAGCTGCGCGTCGGTCATCGTCGCCTCGAAGGTCTGGACGAGATCGGCCGACGAGATCACCTCGACTCCGCGCTTGCGAATCATCTCGATCGTCCCCGCGTCGACCCTCGAGATGTAGGGGATCGCGTTCTCGGGGGAGTACTGCATCGCGACGCGCCGGCACCCCTTGAGGATCGAGTCGAGCCGTGCGTTCAGCTCGTGGAGCCCCGAGTAGGGGAGGCTCCGCCCCGCGGCCGGCTCGAGCATGTCGGGCTCGATCTTGTGCGTGATCTTCGACGGGGCCCCCTTCACCGGGATGAAGTAGAACCAGCGCCGCGTCGCCATCCGGTCTTCCGAGAGACCAAGGATGCGGTAGCCGAGAGGATCGCTGTGGTGGAAGTCGTAGAAGAGCCACCCGTCGAGCTTGAACGAGGCGAGGGCCTGCTGGACGGCGGCGACGTCGAGAGGGCGCGGCATGGTGGGGCTCCTTTTCTTCCTCTTCTGCTTCCTTGCGGCGGGACTAGGCTCGATCGAGCAGCACGAGATCTTTCAGCGCGGAGCGGACGACGTAGATACGGAGATTGTTGCTGCCCGGGTCGGTGGGGAAGAAGAAGAAGCCGGGCTGGCTCGTCTCGAGCCCCTGGGCGAACCCCCACATGCGCTCGCCGTCCCGGAACTCCAGGAGCGCCTTCTTCCCCCTCGCCATCGCCGCGCGGAACCGGGGCTCCTCGATCTCGCCGACCGCCTCCGGGGAGGGCGGGTGCTCGCGGTTCCCCTCGAACGTCCGCACGTGGAAGACCGCCTTGAGATCCTCGAAGGCGACGCTCACGGGCTGAGACTCCGCCGCGTACGGCTGAAGAGTGAACTCGTCGCTCGCGGGGCTGAAGTCCTTCGCGTGCCCCTTCACGATGCGGCCGTTCTTGTAGTGGGCGACCACCTTGTCCTCGAAATAGATCTCGCCCACGAAGCCGATGATCGTCACTGCCGGGACCCCCTCCCGGTTGTGCCGTGCCCGCCCGGCGGCGGCGCCGCGCCGCATGCCGAAACGCCCGACGACGGGGCATGATAAGCCGACCCCGATCTATGTCAACACGAGGCGGCGCGCCGGAGCTGGGCGCGGCACGCCCTCGGGGTCTCTACGACCGCTGTTGCGCCTTGGCGACCGCCAGCGCCATGATCTCGGCACGAGGGATCGCCCCGCCGAGCACGCAAGCCACGCGGCCCTCCTCCCAGAATACGACGGTGATTCCCGAGCGCTCGAAGATTCGGAATCGCACACCGCGCACGTCGCGAGTCTCTCCCCCCTCGGGGAGGGCTGTCATCGAGCCCTCGTACATCTGGCAGATCATGATCCGTCCGCGTCCGTCACGATAGACGAAGAGTGCTCGCGAACCGGAACCATGGCGCTGGATTCGGCCTCCCTTGAGCGTCCAGTCCATCATCCCGAGATCGAAGACCCTCGTTTCGAAGGCGATCCCGTTCGCCGCAAACCATCCTTCCATCGCTCGCACGTCGGCAGTTTTCATCGCGACCGTGACGCGGCCCGCCGCGTAGTCGCGCACGTCGCCTGCGAACATCTCGACGATGTCGGGCCCGGGCGGGCGCAGCAGCAGCACCCCGAGGACCGCCGCCGCAGCCACGGCTGCCGCAGCGACCCATCGCATCGATCTGTGACGACGACTCCGCGAGCGCGCGGCGTCCTCGCGATCGAGAGCTTCCAGGACACGGGACGTCACGCTCTCGTTGGGCGGCGCGTGGCGCAAGGCCTCGCCCACGATCTCTCGCGTCTTGCGAATGACGGCCAGCTCGTCACGACAGGATGAACACAGCTCGAGATGCGAGGCGATCGCCGCCCCGCGAGAGGGATCCAGCAGGCCGTCGGCGAGCTCCTGGAGGGAGTCGCGGGGATGGAGGGACCGGGAGTCGCCGTTCACGTTACTTCCTCACCACGTGGCCGCGGCGGCCCGCGAGATCGTGGAGCGCCGTCGCGAGAAGCCGCCGGCCGCGGAAAAGTCGGGACCGGAGTGTGCCCGTCGGGCAGCCGCAGATCGCCGCGGCCTCCTCGTAGGAAAAATCCTCGACGTCCACCAGGAGGACCGCGATGCGGAAGTCCCTTCGAAGACCCTTGACCGCCAGTTCGACTTCCTCGGATGGCCAGTCGAGTCCCGGGTTTCCGAGAATTGCGGAGAGCGCGGCGGGGTCCTGGAGTTCGAAACCGCCCTCCCACTTTTCGGCCATGGCCTCGATCGAAAACGTTTTCGGCGCCCGTCGGGCGCGCTGCCACGTGTTCGCGATGACCGAGTGCAGGATCGTGAACAGCCATGCCCTGGCGTTGGTTCCCGGCCGGAAATTGCCGTACGTCCGGTACGCGCGGAGAAATGTCTCCTGGACCGCGTCGGAGGCGTCCTCCTCGGTCCGAAGAACGCGTCGCGCCGTCGCGTGGAGCGCGCCCGCATGCGGGAGGGCGATCTGTTCGAATTCGGCGCGCGTCGACATCGACGGCGACTATAGACGCTGAGAATCATGGAGGCCCACGGTGCACGAGCGGTCCGGGAACTTTTTCTCGCACGCCGCGGTTCACGCCTTCTACGACACGACGGGCCGGCCGCGCGCAGCGGGCCACCCGTCCCCAACGCGCCGCGCGGCGCAAGCGAGGTGCAGGTGATTTCACGTCTTCTCATCCGTCGAGCCTTCCTGAACGCGGGCCTGGCCGCCGCAATCTCCGTCGCCCCTATCGTGGCGATGGACACGCCGGGATCGGTCTTCGTCGCCACCAACGGAGCGAGCGGCAACGCGATTCTTGTCTACGACCGTGCCGCGAGCGGAGCGCTCACCCCCGCCGGGAGCTATCCGACCGGCGGGCTGGGAACGGGCGGCGGCCTCGGGAACCAGGGTGGTCTCGTGGCGAGCGACAATCATCGCCGTCTGTTTGCGGTGAACGCGGCGAGCGATGACATCTCGGTCATGGACATCGTCCCCGGTGGTCTCGCCCTTCGCGGCGCGTTTTCGGCGGGCGGGCGCCGGCCGGTGAGCCTCGCGATTCGGCACAAGCTCCTCTACGTCCTGTTCGCCGGAGGCACGGTAGGAAGCACAGACGGCATCGCGGGGTTCCGAATCTCCCTCGATGGGGCCCTCTCGCCCATCCCTGGCTCAACCCGTCCGCTGAGCGCGGTCCAGACCGCCCCGGCGCAAATCTCATTCTCGCCGGACGGGGCGTTCCTCGTCGTCACCGAGAAGGCGACAAATCATATCTTGACTTTCCCTGTGGATGCCGACGGTGCCGCGGGCAACCCATTGATCTTCCCCTCCGCCGGCGTCACTCCCTTCGGATTCGCATTTGGCAAACATGATCAGCTTCTCGTTTCCGAAGCGTTCGGGGGAGCCCCGGATGCGGGTGTCGTCTCATCGTACTCGCTGGACGGAGATGGAAGTCTCGCCGAAACCGATCCGCGGGTGGCGACGAACGAGACCGCGCCCTGCTGGGTCGTCGTCACGAACGACGGTCGTTTCGCGTACGCGACGAACACGGGCAGCGGCACCGTCTCCGGGTTTGACATCGCCCGCGACGGGGGCCTCACCCTTCTGGATGCCGATGGGATCACAGCAAGCACGGGGACCGGCAGCGGACCGATCGATATGGATCTCAGCCGTGATGGACGCAACCTGTACACTCTCAACGGCAGGGGCGGGACGATCTCCGAGTTCCGTCTGAACGCGGACGGCGGATTGATCCCCGTGGGAACCGTCGACGGACTGCCCGCGGGAGCCAACGGCCTCGTCGCACGGTAGCCCGACACCTCAGGCCGGCCGGGACGCAGAGAGCCCGGCCGGGTACCCACTCACCTTCCCGCGCGGGTTGATCCCTCTCGATCGAGCGCACTAGACTCGGCGCGAGGAGCGAGACGATGGCGGAGCGAGGGTCGAATCCGGTGCGCGCGGACAGGATCATCGTCGGCGGCATCAAGTTCCACGCGTACCACGGGCTGACGAAGCTCGAGCGGCACGTGGGGGTGCGCTGCTCCATCGACGTCGAGATGAGCCTCGACCTCTCGCGCGCGATCGCGTCGGACGGCCTCGCGGACACCATCGATTACCGAAAGGTCCACGCGATCGTGCTCGACATCGGCCGGAAGGGAGCGTCGTACCACCTGATCGAGAGCGTCGCCGGGAGGATCGCCTCGGAGATCCTGAGGAAGTTCCCCATCTCGGAGGTGACGGTCCGGGTCCGCAAGGAGACGCCGGTCCTCGACGGGATCGTCGACTACGTCGGCGTCGAGGTCACGCGCCTCGGACGTCGCCCCCCGCGAGCAGCGCGGGGAGCTCGGTGAGGATCCGGACGACGAGGGCGCCCTCGACCGCGGGCGCGCCGCCCCCGCGATCGAGATGAACCGCGACGAAGCCGGCGCCCAGGGCGCCACGCACGTCGTCCTCGACGCTGTCGCCGACCATGGCGATCTCGCGAGGCAGGAGGCCCAGCCGCCGCGCGACCGCCTGGAAGAAGATCGGATCGGGCTTCAACCGCCCCTCGTCGCAGGAGAGGCAGAGGGCGTCGAAGAGCGGCGAAAGCCCCCGCGATTGGAGAAAGTCGAGATCGAACGACTGCGTGTTCGAGAGAAGGCCGAGGCGGAAGCGCCCGCGGAGGGCGCGCAGCGCCGGCAGGCTGTCGTCGTAGAGGCGCGTCGCCGCGGAGGCTTCGTTCCACCGGCGGATGAGGATCTCGCGCGACGCCGCGGCGATCGGGTGGCCGGATACCGCCTCGACCCCTTTGAGCCCCTCGCGGATGCCGAGGTGGCGCCGCGTCATCATTCCGCGCTCGAGGAGGCGCCGCCAGTCGGCCCGCCCGGCGACCCCCGCCGCCTCGGCGATGAGGACCATGGGGTTCGGCGTGACATCGGAGAAGGCGAGGGTGTTCCAGAGATCGAAGACGATGCCGCGAAGGGATCCGCTCTCAGGGCTCATGCGAGGTCTGCCGTGACCGCGCGGAAATATATCACCGCCGCGGCCGCGCTCCTGATGGCGGCGGCCCTCACCCCCGCCGCCACCGCCGCGGGGCGCCCGGGATCCAGGCCGAAGCCGGCGCCGATCGCGGAGGCGTCCGGCGAGAAGGTCCCCCTGGGCCCGCTCGCCTCGCGCGGGCGATCCGGGGGGCCCGTCGCCCTCGCGATCGCGGGGCCCATCGTGCGCATCGGCCTCACGACCGACGAGCGCCACGTCACGCTCTCGTCCGCCGGGGGGTTCCATCTCGTCGACGCGAAGACCGGGCGCGATCTCTGGCGCCGCCTGCACAGGGGGGATCTCCACGTCGTCCTGGAGGCGAACGGCGCCGCCTCGACGACCCACTTCCGCGTGCAGGTCGCCTCGCTCCGAGACGCCGAGGAGGCCGAAGCGCTCCGGGCTCAGCTCGAGGCGCAGACCGGCGAGGTGGCCACGGTCACTCCGGATCCGGATCGCCACGCCTTCCGCGTGCGCGTGGGGCAGGCGCCGTCGCGCGAGGCGGTGCAGCCGATCGAGGAGAAGGTCCGGGGGATGGGCTTCGCCGAGACGTGGATCGTCGAGGAGTCGACCGCGGCGGGCCGGAAGGTTCGAGTGCGCCTCGTCGACGAGGAGTACAACGACCTCCTGATCGATCCGAGGACGATTCTCGCGCTGCCCGCGGAGGGGGGCAAGCCGATCGAAGTCGAGGGGAGGCCGTACCGCGGCGCCGTCGAGGTCCTGGTCAGCGGCTCCGTGCGGCTCCGCGCGGTCAACGTCGTGGGGCTCGAGGACTACCTCCGCGGCGTCGTCCCGCACGAGCTGGGCCCCGGGCTCTACCCCGAGCTCGAGGCGCTCAAGGCGCAGGCGGTCGCGGCGCGGACGTACGTGGTCGCGAACCGGGGGCAGTTCGCCGCCGACGGCTACGACGTCTGCGACACCCCTCGGTGCCAGGTGTACGAGGGGAGCAAGGGGGAGGACCCCCTGAGCGACCGTGCCGTCGCCGAGACGGCCGGGCTCGTCGCCACCTTCGGCGGCCAGCCCATCAATGCCCTCTACACCGCGACCTGCGGCGGCCACACCGAGGACGCGATCAACGTCTTCAGCCAGGAGAAGGCCCCCTACCTCAAGGGGATCGACTGCTACGCGGACGAGGCGTCGCTCGGGTCGCTGAGGCGGACGCTGACCGGGGCCGCCCCGCTCCAGCCCGTCACGGGCGCCGACGGCGCGAGCCTCGACGAAGGCCTCGCCCTCCTCGACGTCCTCGGGATCTTCGACCCCGCGACGGCGGCGCCGGCGCGGATGGCCGAGACGGCGACGTCCCCCGAGGTCTCGGCCGCCACGTCCCGCGCCCTCGTCGTGTGCGGGAAGCCGTCGTCTTCCCCCCCCCTTCCGCAGGGGGCGTACCCCTCCGCCGTCGATCTCGCGCGCTATCTCGTCCCGGCCTTCGGCTGGCAGGATCGCGTCGACCTCCTCCTCGATCCGCGCGATGTCATGACGCTCCTCGGCGGAGGCCTCCTCGCGGGGCGGGCCACCTCGGGGCTCCGCGAGACCGCCTGGCTCGTGAAGGAGGGGATCTTCCCGCCGCGCCTCGCGGCCGGGGACGACCTCCTCGCCCCCGCAACCCGCGCGCTCCTCTACCGCGCGCTCCACCGGATGGTCCTCAAGTACGACGCGGCCGGTCTCGGCAAGGGGATCTTCCGTGGGGGGCGGGGGACGAGCCTCCTCGTCATCCCGGAGGCCGACGAGGCGAAAAGCCTCGGCGCAGCGCGGGAGATCGAGCCATCGCCGGGGGCCTGGCTCTCCAGGGAAGGGGCGGACGGAATCTCCCTCGCGGCCGAGCTGTCGCTCGTTCCGGGGGATCGGATCTCGTGGCATCAAGGAAAGGACGGACGTGCCGACTTCATCCGTCAGAAGGCGAACGTGAAGGGCGCCAGCGACGATCGTTTCACGGCGGTCTACCAGTGGGAGGTGCGGACCACCCGCGCCGAGCTTCAGGCGAAGATTCGGGAGCGGGCGTCGATCGGCGATCTGATCGACGTGACGCCGACGAAACGGGGCGTGTCGGGAAGGGTCGCCGAGCTGGTCGTCACGGGATCCGCCGGACGGTTCACGTTTCACGGCTTCCCCATCCGGACGCTCCTGGGGCTTCGGGAAAACCTCTTCGTGGTGGATCGCCAGCGCGACGCCGACGGGCGCGTCGAGACGTTCGTCTTCACCGGCAAGGGATGGGGGCACGGCGTCGGCCTCTGCCAGGTCGGGGCCTTCGGGATGGCGCTCCGCGGCGCCAGGTACGACGAGATCCTGAAGCGCTATTACACCGGAATCGAGATCGAGCCGCTCGCGCGCTAGGCGCGCCGTGGAGGCCGGAAGTGCCCGTCGTCACCGATCTGTTCGTCGCGCGCCAGCCCATCCTCGATCGCCGGCAGGATCTCTTCGCCTACGAGCTCCTCTTCCGCTCCGGCCCCGAGAACTATTTCCACCACCCGGACCAGGACGCCGCGAGCCGCAAGCTCATCAGCGACAGCATGCTCGTCTTCGGCTTCGAGAACCTCCTCGGGCGGCATCGCGGGTTCATCAACGCCTCCCGCGAGGTCGTGATCGACGGGAGCCTCTCGCTCCTCCCGAGCCGGCAGGCGGTGGTCGAGCTGCTCGAGACGGTGGAGGCCGACGACGAGGTCCTCGCCGCCTGCCGCGCCCTCAAGGAGCAGGGGTATCTGATCGCGCTGGACGACTATCGCCCGCGCCCCGAGCTCGACGCGCTCGTCGAGATCGCCGACTTCATCAAGGTCGATTTCGCCGAGGTGAAAGGGGAGGGGCGCCGCGAGCTGGTGGACGCGCATCGCCCCCGGGGGATCCAGATGCTCGCCGAGAAGGTCGAGACGCGGGAGGACTTCGACGAGGCTCTCGAGGCCGGCTACGCCTACTTCCAGGGGTACTTCTTCGCCCGCCCGATCATGGTCACCGGAAAGGATCTCCCGGCCCTGAAGGTCAACTACCTGCGCCTCCTGAACGAGATCAACCGCCCCGAGGTCGTCTACGAGGGGCTCGAGGCGATCATCAAGCAGGACGTGGCGCTCTCGGTGAAGCTGCTCCGGTACCTGAACTCCGCCGCCTTCGGCTGGCGCTGCGAGATCAAGTCGATCCGCCACGCGCTGACGCTCCTCGGGGAGCGCCCCATCCGCAAGTGGGTCTCGCTCGTCGCGCTGACGAGCCTCGCCTCAGACAAGCCCGCCGAGCTGATCGTGACGAGCCTGATGCGCGCGCGCTTCTGCGAGCTGCTCGCGCCGCACATCCGCATGGAGGAGCGCGAGCTCGACCTGTTCCTCGTGGGGCTTCTCTCGGCGGTGGACGCTCTCGTCGATCGGCCGCTCGCCGAGGTCGTCAAGGGAATGGCCCTCTCGGCGGAGGTCCGCGGCGCGCTGACGGGGACGGACTCCCCTCTGCGCGATCCCCTGGATCTGGCGCTGAGCTACGAGCGCGGTGAGTGGGAGGAGATGATGAAGCTGACCGACCGGTTCGGCCTCGACGAGGACACGGTCCCAGCCATCTACCGCGAGTCGGTCACCTGGTCGGATTCGCTCCGGACGATCTGAGCCCCCCGGCGCCTCAGAAGCAGGTCTGCGAGGCGTAGCGCGAGGTCACGCGCTGGAACGGAGCCCCCACGATCACGTCGGCGACGTTGTCGGCGTTCACGTCGGCCGTCGCCGCGACGGCCCATCCGAACCGCGAGCAGACGTCTGAGGTCGGCGACTCGATCGTCAGCCGCAGAGCGCCGTTCTTCGCCTCGACGACATAGGCGCGACCGATCCGCACGCCGTTCGGATCGACGTGCAGCTCGGCGCCCACCGCGAGCTCGGGGAGCGCGTCGCCCGTGATGTCTGGGAGGGCGGCGAGGGAGCCCCCCAGGAAGTCGGACGGCGCGGGGGCCGGATCGTCGAAGGTCGCGATCGACACCGCGTTCGGATCGCCTCCCGTCACGTACAGCCGCCCCACCGAGGCGAGCGTCGAGATGTCCTCGTCGGGGGCCGTGGCCGCGAAATCCCCGATGCCGTCGGCGTTCACGTCGGGAAGGCCCGCCACGGCGAACCCGAAGTTCGCGAGCTCCTTCCGGGTCGCGGAGGGGTCCTCGGCGAGAAACGTCGGCGTCCCCCCCGCGTCCGAGAAGAGAAAGACGACCCCGGTGAAATCGTTGATCGCGAGGCTCTCCCCATCGGCGCCGACCGCGAGGTCGGCGACGGCGTCGCCGTCGATGTCACCGGTGGCGGAGACGCTCTCTCCGAACCGCGCTCCGGCCTGCGGCGACGGGTTGCTGATCGAGCTCTCCAGGATCCCCTGCTTGTCGAAGACGAAGATCGATCCGCTGTGGCTGATCCTCCCGACGGGATCCGCCGGGGCGCCCACGAGGATGTCGGGCGCACCGTCGCCCGTGACGTCCCGGCCCGCCGCAAGGCTCGAGCCGAACTGCGAGCCGGCGTGGGGCTGGGGGGGGGAGAGCGTGGCGAGGAGCGCGCCGTCGATCCCGCTGAAGAGATAGGCGGCCCCCGTCTTCCCCTTGCCCGGAGTCTTCCCCCGCGGCGCGCCGACGACGAGGTCGCCCGCCCCGTCGCCGTTCACGTCCCCGGCGGCGGCCACGACGAACCCGAATCGAATCCCCGCGGCTGGAGCCGGCGCCGAGATCGTCCGGAGGAGAGATCCGGTCGCACCGGAGAAGATGTACACGCGTCCGCAGCGCTTGAGCTTTCCCTCGGAGACCCCGGAGGCGCCGACGGCGATGTCGGGGACCGCGTCTCCGTCCACGTCGCCGATCCCGGCGACCGTCTCTCCGAAACGGCCGCCGGAGGTCACGTCGGGGGCGTTCAGCGTGAGGACCAACTGCCCGGTCGCGCCGCTGAAGACGAACGCGCGGCCGGCCTGGGGGTTCGTGGCGGCGGAGAGGCCGTCCGCCCGGGCGGCGGCGCCCGCCGCGGCGAGCGCCAGCACCACCCGGGCGATCGACCGGAGCTTCATTACTTCTTCTTGGACCCCTTGGTGGTCTTGATCGTTATCTGCGTTGCGATGCGATCTCCGCCCTTCCTCGTGCTGTCGACCTGCACGTGCATGCCGTTCTTGAGGTCGGCAAAGGTGATCGTCTTGAGGTTCGCGTCCCGGATGACCGTGACCCCGTCCTGAACGGTGTAGACGTGGTTCATCTTGTCGCCGTTGGAGACGATCTTCACGGTGAGCGTCTTGGCGGCCGTGTCGATGCCCATGATCTCTCCCCGGTGCACCTCCCCGCCCTGCTGGGCGGCGAACGTCACGGTCGCGAGGAGGAGTGCCACGGGCAGGGCCAGTGCGAACATACGCTTCATCATCTTCTGAAGACCTCCGAATGGGTTGACTTGCGGGCGGGGCGAACACGGCTATTAGAGAGGACATTCGCCGGACCGTCAAGCCGCCCATGCCCGCGGTTGACGGGCGGCCGAGCCCGAAACTACCATGCGCGCACGTCTTGCGCGATCTCTCGATCGCCACGGATCCTCGGAGCGGCGACACTCTGGACTCCAAATGACGCTAGGCGCCTTCAAGGGTCGGCTCACTCCCTTCAACCAGCCCGAGATCCTCAAATTCTTCCGGGAGTCCGGGAAGACGGGGCTGCTCCAGATCACGTCCGCCGACATGACCAAGGGGCTGTACGTGCGCCGCGGGAGGGTGGTCGCGGCGGAATCGAACGACCCCGGCGAGTCGCTGCTGTCGCTCGTGGCGGCGGCCGTCCCCCTCGGGGCCGATCAGGTTGCGGCCTGCGAGTCGCTGATCGCGGCGGGATCGCGGCCCGGGCGCGCCCTGATCCAGGTGGGGGCTCTGACGCCGGCCGGGCTGTGCGAGTGGACCGAGCGGCGGGTCCGCGCGGTGATCCGCAGCGTCCTCGCATGGGACGAGGGGAACTTCGCGTTCGACGAGGGGCCCATGCCCCCCCCGGACTGGCTCACGGTCGACCTCGACATCGTCGATCTCCTCCTCCGGAACCTCCGCGACGTCGAGGGGAGGGATCTCCTCGCGTCGCGCCTCCCCGAGCCGGATGTGGTCTTCGAGCACATCACCTTCTCCGAGGGAGGCGAGCCCCCTCCGCTCCTGCCTCACGAGCGGTACGTCCTCGGGCTGGTCAACGGGCGCCGGACGGCGGCCGAGATAGGGAGGTTCAGCGAGCTCGGGGACGACGCCACCCGATCGATTCTCGCCCTCCTGTCCCTCGTGGGCTGCACCCGGCAGGGGAGATCCGATCCCGTGGACACGGGCCCGATCCCGGCCGAGCCGCCGGGAGCCGACTCGCGCGTCATGATCCGCGCGTACAACGAGATGTTCGCCTTCCTGTACGCCTATATGATCAAGGAGGTCGGTCCGATCGCAGAGCACGTGCTCGAGAAGTACCTGCGCGAGGTGCGCGAGTCGAACGCCACGCTCTTCAACAAGGTCGCGCTCGGAAAGGACGGCACGCTCGCCGAGGAGGCGCTCGGCCGCAACCTCCAGCTTCTCCGCGGCAAGAGCCGTCACGAGATGCTCGTCGGCGGCCTGAACGAGCTGCTCTACTCCGAGCTTCTCGCGGTGAAGCGGACGCTCGGGGCCGACCACGAGGAGATCGTGGTCCGGCGCCTGAAGGAGCTTCGCAAGAGCCCGACCGTTGGCTGAGAATGACGACGCGGCGCTGCGCCGCCGCTACGCCGGGACCGCCCTTGCCGGGCTCGCGATCCTCGTCTACTGGTGCGGAAAGGTCTTCGTCGCCTGGCTGAAGAGCTGATCCGGATCGTCGTCATCGTCGGGCCCACCGCGGCGGGAAAGTCCGACCTCGCGCTCGCGATCGCGCGGCGCTTCGGCGGCGAGATCGTCGGCGCCGACTCGGCGCAGGTCTACAGGGGGCTCGACGCGGCGACCGGGAAGCCCCCCCGCGCCGACCGCGAGGCGATCCCCCATCATCTGATCGACGTCGCCGACCCCGCGGTCGATTTCTCCGCCGGCGACTACGCCCGGCTCGCGCAGGACGCCATCGCGCGGGTGGCGGCCGGAGGACGGCCGGCGGTCGTGGTGGGGGGGACGGGTCTCTATGTGAGGGCGCTCCTTCGAGGGCTCACGGATCTCCCGCGGCGCGACGCGTCGGCCCGCGCGGCGCTGAAGGCCTGGGCGGGGCGGCGCGACGAGGGGGCGCTCCACCGGATGCTCCAGGCCCTCGACCCGGCCGCGGCGCGCGCCCTCCCCGGGAAGGACACCCAGAGAATCGTCCGCGCGATCGAGGTCGTCCTTTCGACCGGCCGGCCGTACTCGGCGCTCGTCGCCGCGCAGCCGTTCGCCGGCGATCGCTACGACGCGATCAAGGTCGGGATCACCGCGCCCAGGGAGGTGCTGAGCCGGCGGATCGACGGCCGGGTGGACGCCTTCTTCGGCGAGGGGGATCTCGTCGCGGAGGTGCGCGGGCTCCTCGCGTCGGGAGTTCCCGCCGCCGCGAACGCGCTCAAGGCCCTCGGCTACCGGGAGGTGATGGCCCACCTCCGGGGGGGGGGAGACCTCCCCGCGACGATGGCGCTGGTCAAGAGGAACACGCGGCGCTACGCTAAGCGCCAGCTGACGTGGTTCCGGCGCGAGCCGGATGTGATCTGGTACGAATTCAGGGAGCGTCCCGAGGAGCGGTTCGCCGAGATCGTCGACGCGATCGCGCTCCGGATGGAAGCCCCGGGGGAGTCCCACGATGGACACCGTTGAGCACGTGGAAGACAGTTCGCTGAACATCCAGAACGATTTCTTCAACAACGCGCGCAAGAACCACACGCGCATCACCGTCTTCCTGACGAACGGTCAGCGGATCTCGGGGCTCATCCGCTCCTTCGACAAGTTCACGGTCATCCTGGAGACCCGCAACGGGGACCAGATGGTCTTCAAGCACGCGGTCACCACCGTTGCGATGGCCCGGCCCGGCGACGAGGACTTCCGCGGCCCGCGGCCGAGCCGGCCCATGGGCGATCGCGCGGGCGAGCACCGGCCCGGCGGCGCCAGGCCTCCGCGCTTCGGCCCCGGCGGCCCGCCGCAGGGACGCCCCGGCGGCGCGCCGGGCGCCGACGCCTCCCGGCACTCGGGGCCGCGCCCCGAGGGGGACTCGCGCCCTCGCGGCGGATCCGGGCCCCAGGGGAAATCGTTCGGCAACTTCCTCGATCTGAGCTCGCTCAACAAGGACAAGGCCGAGGGGGCCGCGCCCGACGCGGCGGGTCAGTCCGCCGCGGCCGCGCCGGCGCCGGCAGGCTCCGCGACGCCGTCCGCGCCGCCGGTGTCGAAGGCGGAGCCGCAGGCGACCATTCCCGCCGCGGAAGCCCCCACCGACGCTTCATGACCCGGGCGCAAGCCGGTGTCAGGCCCGCCCCGCCGCGGTCGCATCTCCTGCTGACCGCGGCGGCGCTCCTCCTCGCCCTCTCCACGCAGCGCTCGATGGCGCAGGGGGGCGCCCCTCCCGCTTCGATCCCCGAGCCCTACGTCCAGAATTTCACCGACGGCTACGTCGATTGGGGGCGCGGCATCGTCGGGGCCTGGGGGCGGGCCGTCGATCGCACGGGGAACCCGCCCGACCAGCCGAACCCCGCTCTCTCCCGCACGGGCCAGATCCTCGCCAGGCGCCGCATGCTCGAGATCATCCGGAAGGTCCGGGCCACGGCCGACACGCGCGTCGGCGATCGCCCCGACTTCGTCGAGCGGGTGAGTGGCATCGTCCGCGGCGCCGAGCTGGTGAAGGAGCGCTCCGGGCGGGGTCACTCCTACGACGTTCTCCTCGAGGCGCCGCTCTGGGGTGTGG